>JAAZBQ010000195.1 GCA_012513725.1 Chloroflexota bacterium | reverse complement strand
TCGAGAACCGCTGGCTCGTGCAGTACCTGAGCATGGCCGCCCCCGCCGGCCGGCGAGAGGACGTGGAGGAGGTCATCCACGCCGCCGAGGGGCGGGTCGGCGGGTTTGTGCGGGCGGAGGCGATGCTGTGCCTGGTGGTGGGGACGCTGTCGCTGATCTCCTACCTGCTCATCGGGTTGCCCTACGCCGTGGTGCTGGCGGTGATCGCCGGCATCATGGAGGTGGTGCCGATGATCGGCCCGGCGCTGGGGGCCATCCCGGCCATCCTCGTGGGGCTGTCGGTCTCGCCCACCACCGCGCTGTGGGTGCTGGTGGCGGCGGGCGCCGTGCAGTTGATCGAGAACCAGCTCCTCGTCCCGCGCATCGTCCGCAGCCTGGTGGGCGTGAACCCGGTGCTCACGCTGATCGCCGTGGCCGGCGCCACCAGCCTCTTTGGCGTCGCCGGCGTGCTCCTGGCCGTGCCCCTGGCGGCGGTGGCGCAGCTCCTGATGGATCGTTATGTCGTGCACGGCGAGACGAGTGACGCGGAGGAACTGGCCGGTCGCGGCCGGGAGAACGTCCTCCGCTACCAGGCGCGCGACCTCGTGCAGGACGCCCGGCGCCAGCTCCAGGAGACCGACACCGAGGCGGGCGGCGCCCAGTCGGCGATCGACGCCATCGAGGCGATCGCCCACGACCTGGACCGGCTCCTCGCCGGAGAGGATGTGGCGGAGGAGGCGTCATGAAACGTGTCGCCCGCATAGCCCTGATCGTCGTCGCCACGCTGACCGCACTGGTTATGCTGTACCGGGTCCGCGACGCCATTGTCCTCCTCGCACTGTCGATCGGCGTCGGCGCTGCGCTGCGCCCGCTGGTGCGCGTCCTGGAGCGCTCGCGCCTGGGCCGCATCGGGGCGCTGCTCGTGTCGTACCTGCTCATCGTGCTGGTGCTGGGCGGCGGGATTCTCCTGGCAGGCGGAGCCCTCGGCCGCGATGCCCAGCGCCTGGCCGACATTGCCGCCATCCGCTACGAGCGCGCGGTGACCACCTGGCCCACCTCTCCGAACGGCTTCTTGCGGCAGTTGGGATCGCTCCTCCCCGAGCCCGACGCCCTGTACGAGGCGCTGGCCGGCGAGCGCGGCGCCACCGCCGCCCAGGCGCTCCTGGGGGCGGCCATGGGCGCCTTTGACATCCTCGGGCAGGTCGGCGTGGTGCTGATCCTCAGCGTGTACTGGAGCGTTGACCGGGAGCGGCTCGAGCGGCTCCTCTTCTCCCTGCTGCCCTCCCGCCACCGGGTGGACGTGCGCGATACCTGGCACGCCCTGGAGGAGAGCGTCGGGGCATACATCCGGGTCGTCGTCCTGCAGACCCTGGCGATCGCTGCGCTCCTGTGGGCGGGCTATGGCCTGGCGGGGCTCGAGTACGCAGCGCTGACCGGGGTGATCAGCGCGATCCTGGGGCTCATCCCCTGGCTAGGGGTGCCGCTCGGCGTGCTGGGCGCCGGGATACTGGCAGTCGGCGACGTATCGATCCCGGCCCTGATCGGTGCGGCGCTCTACGCCCTGGCCGTGCACGCAGGGGTGCGGTACGTGATGCACATCCAGGACCGCGAGACTCAGCGGCTCAGCTCGCTCATCGCCGTGTTCCTCTTGATCGTCATGGTGCTGGCCATCGGCCTTCCGGGGTTACTGGTGGCTCCGCCGCTGGCCGTTGGATTGCAGATCCTCTACGCCCGGCTGGTGGTGCGTCGACCGAGCACCACGGCCGCGCCCGGCCGCGCCGAGCGCCTCGCCGCCCTCCGCGAGCGCGTGGACGACGTCCGAGAGCAGGTGACCAAAGCCCCGGCGCCGTCGCCCGCCGCGGTGAGCCTCCTGCAGCGCCTCGAGGGCCTCTTGCGGGCCGCCAACACGCTGGAGCCGGCCGCCACCGCCAACCCGCGGCCCCAACCGGCGCCCCTGCCGAGCCAGGATGCCTCGGCCGGAGAGCTTGCCTCGCCCAAACGCTAGATCGCGTACCGGTACGCCAGATAGCGGGCCACGTACAGGACCGCAAAGCCCATCGCGCCGCCAGCGATGGTCTGCGCGGTCGTATGTCGGCCCAGGCGCACCCGCGCCCAGGCCACCAGCGGCACGCCCAGGAGGAGGGGCAGCAGGAGCCCGGTCAGCGTCCAGGTCAGGGTGCCGGCGGCGGCGATGAACGTCGTGTGCATGCTGATCTTCCAGCGTAGCGTGATGGCATAGTTGAACGCGATGACCATCGTGAGCGCCCCGGCCAACACCAGGAGCAGTGTCGGCGCGCCGCCGATGGCCAGGATCAGCCAGGCGATGGCCGACGCCCCGAGCAGGAACTGCATCGGTCGCACGCGCTGGGCCCGCACCTGCACGTCGAGGTCGGTGACCCATCCCCTGCGCAGGAGGATCAGGAGGTACAGCACCGGCGCCCCGATGCTGGCCAGCAGGTACACGGCCGCCCACCACCAGGCGCCGGCGGCCCCGGACACTGCCGCGACCCACATCACCATGGCGATGGCCAATACCGCCGGACTGAGGACCTGGGAGACGATAAAGGCCAGCACGCCATCCCAGGTGACCGGCACGCCGGAGCGCGGGTCCACCGGCGCGCCCTCTGTCTCGAACGATTCTGGCTCGGTGGGGGCCAGCTGGGGGGTGGGGAGGGGGCGCTGGGGGTCGTCTTCCGGCCGGGCGCCGAACGCGGCAACGTGCGCGCGCATCCCTACCATGGGCCTCTCCTATCGGGGTCACAGACGGCAAGCGACTGAGCGTCAGTATACCGCGTCTCGCCGCCCGGCGGTAGCGGAACGCGAGCGGAGGGATAACCTGACGTTTCTTGGCATGAATCCCCGGTACAGTGG
>JAAZBQ010000194.1 GCA_012513725.1 Chloroflexota bacterium | reverse complement strand
GGGGCAGCATCGGGCGCCGGGCCCTCGACCCGCAGCGCCCACGCAAAGGGCACCGAGAGGAGGATCATGCCCACCGCGCCCCAGCAGAGCGCCTCGTAACCCACGCTCTCCAACAGCGCCCCCGCCATGAGCGACACGCTCACCGAGGAGATGTGGTTCACGCTTACCCCGGTGCTGAGGGTGCCGGCGAGGTCCTCAGGCGGCGCGATGCGGTTCACGTACGAGGACAGTCCAATGCGCAGGGTGATCAGCAGGTTGATGCCCAGGAGCATCCCGGCCAGAAACCAGGCGTTGTGCACCGTGGCATAGCCCACAAAGCAGAGCGCCAGCGCCACGTAGGAGGTGGAGAGCATCACCCGCTCGCCCACCCGGTCGAGGAGGCGGCCAAAGTACGGGGCCAGCAAAAAGTTCAGCAGCATGCTGAGCGCCAGGAGGGCGCTGATCTGCCCGACCCGTAGACCATAGTACTGCACGAGGACGAGGGTGCCAAAAGCGCCGAACACCTGGGTGCGGGTACCCTCGAAAAAGGTCAGGACATAGTACAGCCAGTACCGCCGGCGGATGACGATCCGCGGGACGGGGCGGGTCGCGGCCTGGTGGCCGGCCGTCCGGGGCAGGCGCATCACGACGGCGGCCCCCAACACGATGACCACGCCGCCCACCACGTAGAACGCCCGCAGCGACAGGGTGCTGGACAACAGCGCCGCCAGCCCGACGCCCACGATGGAGGCCAGCGAGCCCACCGAGGCCAGGGAGCCCAGCACCCGGCCCGAGCGCTCCTTGCCCACCATCCCCAGGGCCAGCGCCCCTTCCGTCGGCCCCCAGTTGTGAAAGCCGATGCTGGCCACCACCACCATGGCCAAGAGCGCGGCGTACGAGTGCACCGTGGCATACAGCCCAAAGCCTACGCCCATCAGGAGGAGCGAGCCCATCGCCCGCCACGCCAGGGGCAGGTGGCAGATGAGCGCCGCCAGGAACACCAGGAGCAGCCCGGGCACCTCCCGGACGCTGGTGAGCCACAGGACCTGGCTCCCGCTCAGGCCCAGGGTGTCCACGTAAAAGTTGGTGGCCACGCCGTTCATCAGCCCCTGGCCGAGGCGGGCCAGGAACACGGCGACGGCCAGTGTGAGGAGTTGCGCGGTCCACATCTCCGACAGGGCACGGCCCTTGAGCGCACGCTGCACCATGAGGCTCTCCTACCCGAGAGGGAACGGTCCCGGAAGCGCAGGAGCGCATTCTAGCACCGTCGCCGGAAGCGGCAAACGCTGGGCCGGAGGGATCGATGCCGGCACAGTGCGCCGTTGTGAGGTGCAGGGTCGTAGAATGCCGCATTCGCGCTGCCGCACTCCCAAAAGGCGCGCTCTACCACGTCAGGAATGGCTGTCCACGGACGCCGAGAGGCGGGAAAACGCCTTGACGTGGCATCACCTGATCGCTATAGTCGGCCCGTATCGCCTGATCGCGTACGGAACGTGCCGCCACCATATCCCTCGGGAGCGCCAGATGACCACCAGCGACCGCCCTGCCCGCCGCCAGGCCCTCTACCGCCTCCTCGGCGACCTGCCCGATCGCGATCGGCCCATCTCAGCCGAGGTCCTCCGCAGCGAGGAGCGCGACGGCTACCGCCTGGAGACGTTGGTCCTGGACCTGAACGGCATCGAGCAGGTGCCGGCCTACCTGGCCCTCCCCCTGCAGGTCGATGCACCGGCGCCCGCCGTCCTCTACAACCACGCCCATGGCGGCCGCTACGACCTGGGCAAAGAAGAGTTCGTCGCCGGCCGCGGGGCGCTCCAGGCGCCGCCTTACGCCCGGGCCCTCACCGAGATGGGCTATGCCGCGTTGTGCATCGACCACTGGAGCTTTGGCGAGCGCCGCGGCCGCACGGAATCCGCCCTGTTCAAGGAGATGCTCTGGAAGGGCCAGGTCCTGTGGGGCATGATGGTCTACGATAGCCTCCGCGCCGTGGACTATGTCGCGTCGCGACCCGAGGTGGACGCCTCCCGCCTGGCGACGATGGGCATCTCTATGGGCTCCACGATGGCCTGGTGGCTCGCCGCCCTCGACGAGCGGATCCGGGTCTGCATCGACCTCTGCTGCCTGACCGATTTCCAGGCGCTCATCGACACCCGGGGCATCGACGGCCACGGCATCTACTATTACGTCCCCGGCCTCTTGAAAGAGTTCGACGCCGCGTCGATCAACGCCCTCATCGCCCCCCGGGCCCACCTCGCCCTGGCGGGCAACCACGACCCCCTCACCCCGCCTGCCGGCCTGGACCGCATCGATGAGCACCTCCGCCGGGTCTATGCCCAGGAGGGCGCCGCCGAGCGCTGGCAGCTGCTGCGCTACGAGACGGGGCATTTCGAGACGGCCCACGGCCGCGCGGCCATCACCGCGTTCCTGCGGCGCTGGTTGTAGGCGCCGGCCGGTCGGCGCCTGGGAGGCTCCACCTGCAGTTCCCAGTGTGATCCAGAGGCCCCGTGGCCGAGCGCTCGCCCTCTCTGGAGTGCGGTGCCTGGTCACCGCCTTGGTCCCCGTCATCAAGATGGCGGTCTTCCAGCGCCTGCTGACCCTCGATGGACAGAGGCCTCAGCGCCGACGTTGGGCCATTAGAACATCCGTTGTATAATGGTCTCCGTTCGTTGCAGCCTGGGAGGCATGCTGTCTTGGATCGCATCTATGTGGCCATCGACCTCGAGTTCACCGGCCTCGACCCCCGTC
>JAAZBQ010000193.1 GCA_012513725.1 Chloroflexota bacterium | reverse complement strand
TGCCCGCGTGCCTGCGGCGCGGTCCAAGCTCCACGGGCACCGGGGCATCGCGGCCTATCATCCGGATTACGTCGAGTTCCTACCGCTCGATGCGCCGTACTATCACTATCCAGTGTCCTGCGGCTCCGACGCCCAAGCGCGCGGGATCACGCAGGCCTTTGCCCGCTCGGTGGCCATGGCCGACCCCGATGATCCGCGCCAGGTGGCGTTTACGGTGCTCCCGGGCCACGGTGTGGTGATCGCGGAAAAGTGGGTAGCCGGCAAGGAGCCGCTGCAGACCATCTGGGAGTACATGGACGCCGGGTACCTGGTGGTGCAAAAGACCATCCCCCAGGGTCTCCTCGCGTTCGAGCCTGGCGCCGACGGCCGCAGGCACCTGCACGAGCCCGGCTGACCGGCGTCCGAGCCACCGGGGCTAGGCGAACACCTTTTCCGGGTTCATGATCCCCAGCGGGTCCACGGCGTCCTTGATGGCGCGCATGATGGCCACGGCCTCCGCCCCGATCGCCTCGCTGAGGTAGCCGCGGCGGGTAGCGCCAATGCCGTGCTCGCCGGTAATAGTGCCGCCGAGGGACAGCGCCAGCCGGTACAGATCCCGCTGCGCCGCGACGAGCCGCTCCTGCCACACGTCATCGGGCAGATCGTACCTCATCAGGTTCACGTGGACGTTGCCGTCCCCCGCGTGGCCAAAGGACAGCATCTGGACCCCGATGCGCTCGGCGATCTCGTGCACGCCCCGGAGGAGGGCCGGGATCTCGGCCCGGGGCACGGAGACGTCCTCGGTGCGGTTGATGGGGCTCGCGTGATTCAGCGCCTCGATGATCACGCGGCGCGCCTCCCACAGCCGGTCGCGGGTCGGCCGATCCTGGGCCACCAGCACGTCCAGCGCGCCATGATCCAGGCAGACGTCGCCGACCTCCTCCATGTCCGCCTCGACCTCCTCCTGGCGCCGTCCGGTGAGCTGGATCAGGAGGATCGCCGCCGCGTCGCTGAACGGCACCTCCTTGTTCAGGAGCCGCTCCGAGGCCTTGACGACCTCCCGCTCCATGAACTCGATCGTCGTCGGGACGATGCACTTGGCGATGATGTCCGACACCGTATCCGCCGCATGCTGGAAATCCTCAAAGGGCACCAGGAGATCGACCTGCGCCTGGGGCAGAGGGAGAAGGCGCAGCGTCATCCGCGTCACGATCCCCAGCGTTCCCTCCGAGCCGACGATCAGCTGCACGAGGTTGTAGCCCGCCACGTTCTTGACCAGTTTACCGCCCAGCCGGACGATCTCGCCGCTGGGGAAGACCACCTCGAGTCCGGCCACAAAGTCCTTCGTGGTGCCGTACTTGACGGCGCGCGGCCCCCCGGCGCCCTCGGCGATGTTGCCGCCGAGCAGGCAGGAGTCCAGGCTGGCGGGGTCGGGCGGGTAAAAGAGCCCCTCGGCCTCCACCGCCCGATGCAGGTCTCCGGTGATCACGCCGGGCTCCACGGTGACCATCAGGTTGGCGTGGTCGATCTCCACGATGCGGTTCATCCGCTCGAGGGAGAGGACGATGCCGCCCGCGGTGGGCACGGCGCCGCCGCTGAGCCCTTGGCCCGCGCCGCGTGGGGTAATGGGCACCCGTTCGGCGGCAGCCAGGCGGACGATGGCGGCCACCTCCTCGGTAGAACCGGGCCGCACCACGACCTCCGGCCAGGCGGCGAGGCCCGGAGTCTCGTCGTGGGTGTACGGGGTCAGCCGCTCCTTGTCGGTGTAGACGTGATCCTGCCCAACGATGGCAGCCAACCGTTCCGCGATGTCGGCGCTAACGCGCGTGTACATGGCCCCTCCCTCTCCGTGTGTGCGCCCATCATAGGACCCAACGGTGCCCTGTCAAGGACGGATCGATCCTACGGTGTATCCGATGGCCGGCCATCCGACCGTGTCGCACCAGATGGCGTGTCGAACGCCGTTGAACGCTGGCGAACTCATGAACGTATGTGGCGGTGACCCAGAGCTCTGTTGCGGGCCCGCGCTATACCAATCGGTCTACTCGCCGCTCTGGGCCAGAGTCTCCTCGATGAGGCCGCGCATCCGCCGATAGTGGGAGCCTGGCCAGTAGACGCGGCCGCACGACGAGCAGGTGGCGAACTCGTGATAGAACTCGCAGGTCCTGGGCGGCAGGCGATCGGCCACCTCCGCCTTGTCCACCGGCCTCAGGCGCCCGTTGCAGTGCAGGCAACGGGTGAGGGGAGCCACCGCGCCGGACAGCCGGTAGCGCCGT
>JAAZBQ010000999.1 GCA_012513725.1 Chloroflexota bacterium | reverse complement strand
TAGGGCGAGCGGATCAGCAGGGGCACCAGGGCCAGCGCGACAACCAGCGCCGCGCCGCCGAGGAATCTCGGCCGGCGGCGCTTCCACGGGGCCTGCAGGCGGCGCAGGTTCACGCGCGCCTCCCCTCGGCCTGGGCCCGGCGGATGGGCCACGGCCAGCGCCAGGAGAAGGAACTGCTCCGCGCCAGGAGCACGGCAAACAGGACCACGTAGGCCAGGGCGTTCTTGACCCCCGAGGAGAGGAGGCCCGAGGCGAACGACTCCAGCACCCCCAGGAGCAGCCCCCCGACCACGGCCGCCGGCGCGCTCACCAGCCCGCCCATGATGGCCACGACGAACCCCTTGAGCCCCAGCGCCAGCCCCATGTCGTACGACACCAGGGTGAGGGGGGCGATGATGATCCCGCCGATGGCCCCCAGGCCGGCGCTCAGCCCGTACACCAGGAGCCCCAGCCCCTCGACGTCGATCCCCAGGATCTGGGCCGCCAGCCGGTTCACCGAACAGGCCAGCACGGCTTTGCCCAGGAGGGTATGCTCAAAGAACAGGTAGAGGAGGAGGAGGGTGGCCCCGGCGGCGCCCATCACCCACAACCGCTGGCGCGACAGGACCGCCCCGAGGACCTGCAGCGGCGGGCCGGGGCTGAACTCGGGCAACGCCTGGGGCGTGGAGCCCCAGGCCGCCAACGCTACCCCCCGGAGGGCGATCGCCGTGCCGATGGTGATGATGATGAGCGTGACGTCCGGCGCGCCCCGGGCGGGGCGGATGGTGATTCGCTGCACTGCGGCGCCGATGGCCATCACCGAGAGGACGGCCAGCGCGCAGGCCAGGATCAGCGGCACGCCGGCCTTGGCGTAGGCGATCGCCAGCATCGCCCCGAGCATGACGAACTCGCCCTGGGCCAGGTTGATGACGCCGGTGACGTTATAGATGGTGATCACGCCCAGGGCGATGAGCACATAGATGCTGCCGGTGCTCAGGCCGGATACCAGAAACTGGACGTAATCACCCAGTGCATAGTCGGGCATGGGCCCCCCGCGCGATGGCTACTCGGATCCCAGGTACTCCCACTGGCCGTCGGTGATGCGCACCAGGACGATGTCCTCGGCGCTCATCCCCACGTGGTCCTCGGCCGAGAGGCGGTACACTCCGCCGATGCCGGGCCACTCGGTGGTGGTCTCCAGCGCGTCGCGGACCCGGGCGCGCTGCTCCTCGATCGCCAGCCCATCGGGCAGGGTCTCCAGCGACTGGGTGATCAGCATGATGCCGTCCCAGGCGTGGCCCGCAAAGTGCATCCCCTCGGCGCCGCCGGCGGCATGATAGTCGGCCACGAACTGGGTGAGCACGTCGTGCTGGGGATCGTCGTCGGGCAGGACGTCCGCCGCGATCACCTTGCCCATGGGGAACACGACGCCCTCGGCTACCGAGGCCCCGCAGAGGTCGATGAACGACTGCATGCCGATGCCGTGGTTGTGGACGAGGGGCAGGTCGATGTTCATCTCGCGGTACTGCCGGGTGAGGATGGCCGCCGCAGGGGGAATGGCCGTCACCAGGAGCGCCTCAGCGTCGGAGGCGCGCAGCTTGGTGAGCTGCGAGGTCATGTCGGTGTCGGCGGCGTCAAACGTCTCCTCGAGGACGATCGCGATCCCGGCGTCGGCCGCGGCCTGGCGGATGGCGATGGCGCCGTCCTCGCCATAGGCGTTGTTCACGTACATGTTGGCGATCCGCTGCACCCCGAGCGACGCGGCATAGCGCACCTGGGCGGGGGCGGTGTGTTCGTTGGACTGGGCGGTCTTGAAGATCCAGAACCGTTCGGCGACGGGCTCCACGATGGCGCTCGACGAGGCCATGGAGATCAGCGGCGTCTCGGCCTCCTGGACGATCGGGAGGAGGGCCATGGCCACCGGGCTGACCGTGGCGCCGACGATGGCCACCACGCCCTCGTCATGGATCAGTTTGTTGGCCAGGGTGATGGCGGTGTCGCCGGATCCCTGGGTATCCTGGATCAGGATTTCGACAGGGTGGCGGACGCCGTCGGGCCCCACGACCCCGCCCTGCTCGGCCAGGGTCTTTTGCAGCATGACGGCGGCGTCGCGCTCGGGCTCGCCGAGGAACGACGAACTGCCGGTGGCGGCGACGAGGAAACCGATCTTGTAGGGGCTGCCGGCGGCCTGGCCGGCGGCGCCCTCCGATGGAGCAGAGCCGCTGGCGGGCGCTGTAGACGGCGCGGGGCTGCCACAGGCGCTGACGACCAGCACGAGCACGAGGCACAAGACGAGGGACAGGCTGCCTGAGGGTCGGCGGAACACGGGGACACCTCCCGACTGGCACCGCCCCCCGCCGGCCCGCCGAGCGCAGCCAACCCCTGGCTATGCTCGTGCGGCGTTGGGAAGGTGTTCCATTGGTACTGTGAGACCGACGTGTTCTCCAGAGCCACTAACGCGAGGCGCCCTCCCCCGAGGGCGGCCCCCAGCAGCCTGAGGCGCAACATGCGTGCGCGGCGCGGATCATAGCACGGGTGGGGAACCGTGTCAACGCGATCAACTCCCTGGAGTCTTTTCCTATGGCGGCGACGCGCTCCCAGGCGGCGGC
>JAAZBQ010000998.1 GCA_012513725.1 Chloroflexota bacterium | reverse complement strand
GATGCAGCCATCGAGGTGCACAGGGTGCTGGGAGGTCCGGGCCTCCTCGAGAGGGTCTACGAGGATGCACTGGTCCTCGAGCTACGAGAGCGCGGGCTGTCGGTTGACCGACAGGTTCTACTGCCAATCACCTACAAGGGCCATGAGGTCTCAGCGCCCCTGCGCCTCGATCTTCTGGTGGAACGGAGCGTGATCGTGGAGGCCAAGGCAACTCCCACCTACTCGCCGATCTACACAAGCCAAGCACTGACCCATCTGCGGGTCTCGGGGCTCAAGCTGGCACTGGTGATCAACTTTGGCGAGCGCTACGTCAAGTCAGGGATTCACCGCGTCGTGAACAACCTCTAGTCATCCGGATGTTCCTCTGCGCCTCTGCGTCTCTCTTACGTCAAGCCGCGCGCCTTGTATGCCGCCGCGGCTTCGCGGACGTAGCGGGCGGTTTCGGGGGCGGCGTGGTCGCGCTCCAGTTCGTCCGCCAGAGCCAGGAGGTCCTCGTGGCGCAGGCGGTAGGGACGCAGCGCCTCATAGAGCGCTAGGACCTTGGCGTCGGGCAGCGTCGCCAGTTCGGCGGCCCGGCGGAGGTTTGCCGCCAGCGCCGGGTAGCCAGCCTCCTCGGCGATCTCGGCCTGGGCGCGGAGGGTGTCGGGATGAATGGCGACGTCCTCTCCCCCTACCCGCCCCTCGCGGATAGCCTCCAGGGTGATCTCCCCCAAGCGCTTGCCCGTGCGGGAGCGGGTTTCTTCGCGGGCGGTCTCGCCCAGCGGATAGCGCGGCGTGCGCTGTGCGTCGTGGGTCATGGTCCGCCTCCTCTACTCCTCGGGCTCCCAGTCAAAGTGGAGGAGCGTCGGCGGGCGGTCGGCCTCCACCTGCTCGCACTCCCTGCGGTGGAGGAGCATCGTCTTGACGATCAGCCGCAGGCGCGCCCAGTTATCTACCTGGACGGGCACCGGCTCCACCCGCTCCCCCTTGGCATAGCGGGCGGCGTTCCGGCCGATCGCCTCGTAAGATTCCAGCGTCAGGTTCGGCGACTGCGGAAAGAGCTCCAGGTTGTTCAGCGGCGCGAGGTCCGCCCGGTGGATGACCGTCGTGCCCCGGGATTGCAGCCCGATGGCCACCCCCGAGCCGCTGAGCCCCGCGCCGGCGTAACCAATCGCCGCACAGTCCGCCGAATGGTGTATCCGCACGATCCTGGCCGTCAGCCCCTCGGCGGCGACCCCGGCCAGGATCCGCTCCAGGACCTCGGCGTGGGGGAGCCCGCCGATCGTCTCGGTGAGCGCTCCGTCGAACGCCGGCCCCACGGCAATCACCACCTCCTGCCCCCGGCCCCTCTTCGCGGGGCCCAGATCGTGGAGGCGCCCGCTCCGCCGCTCCCCCTGGCCGGCGAGCATCTCGCCGGGGTCGCGCGCCTGGGGGAGGTCCTGGACGCGCGCCCAGCGCGCCCCCTCCAGTCGGTAGCCCGTGCCCGGGCCGCGATAGTCGTTCGGGTCGTTCACGCCCGAGAGGACCCGGAACCCCTCGCCAAAGATCGCCGCGGGCTGCAGATAGTCCCCGAGCACCCGCTGGCGGGCCATCTCCAGCACCCGCTCGGCGACGTCCTCCATCCCCGCCCCGTCCAGCGCGCGGACCACGTCGAGGACCGTGCGCTCGTCGGCCAGGAACCCCTCCGCGGCGG
>JAAZBQ010000192.1 GCA_012513725.1 Chloroflexota bacterium | reverse complement strand
GCGATCCAGTGGGACGTAGCCGTCGAGTTTGCCATCCTGGAGGGGGTCTTCCCCACTACCCTCGAGAATCCCGAGGAGGACATCATCGACCGCCTGGTGGGCATCGGCAACGCGGTGCCGGAGGACGTCGATCTGGGGTACCACCTCTGCTACGGCGACTACAAGCACCACCACTTTACGGAGCCCAAGGATACCTCGGTGCTGGTGCGGGTTGCCAACGCCGTGTCGGAGGGCCTCGAGCGGTCGATCCAATGGCTGCACCTGCCGGTGCCCCGCGACCGTTCCGATGACGAGTATTTTGCCCCGCTCGAGAACTTGGAACTCCATCCCGAGACGGAGCTGTTCCTGGGGCTCGTGCACAAGACCGACGGGGTCGAGGGCACGTTGCGCCGGCTTCAGACGGCCTCCAAGGTGGTGGAGGGCTTTGGCGTGGCCACGGAGTGCGGCCTGGGCCGCCGGCCGGCGGAGACCATCCCCGACCTGTTGCGCATCCACGCCCAGGTGGCCGAGGGCGGCGCGGCCTCCAAGGCGACCGGCGCCGGGGCGCAGCGCTCGACGCGCTAGGCGCCAGGCGCGATATGCGGTTGGGCCGGCCCGATCCACGGATCGGGCCGGCCCCTTGTTGCGCGGGGTGATGACGAGGGATCTAGACGATCATCAGCTCCTGCACCGCGATCCCCAGGCCCCACACGGCGATCTCTACCACCGCTACCATGCCAAAGCGCAGGAGCAGCGTCTGCAGGGTCTTGGCCTTGAGGAACCAGGCGTTCATGGCGATGATGCCGGCCAGCCAGACCGCGCCGTACAGGAACACGCCCCACAGCCTCGCCGAGATGATCCGGTACTTGTCCATCGTCACGGCCGTGGGGTCGCCGGAGGTTATCAGCGTGCCCACACCAAAGAGGATCACCAGCAACGGCTGGATGAGGGTCAGACCCCCCAGCGTCACGATCAGCCACAGGACCGATGACAGGATAGAGAGCCAAGCCGGACGTTTCTCAGTCGCCATGTTGATATCCATACTCCCTCGCGATCCCTTTCGACACGCCTTGATGGGCTCTACGCCCGCGGCATCGGTCCCACGATCTCAGGTGCGCCCCGCTACTCCCGGGTGCCCAGCCGCAACGCCTCGAACACCTTGGTGCGCACCAGGCGCACGAGGATGATCGCCTCCACGACGATGAGGGCTGCGGCCATGCTGACCGCCATCCAGGTGGTGGCGTCCCAGTCGACGAACGGGATGAACGGGGGCACCGGCAGGGCCGGCCCCTCGCTCAGCGGGAAGAACGGCACATAGAGCCAGGCGCCGAGCACCCCCAACGCGGCGCCCACCACCATGCCGTAGAGTAGGGTCACCACGTACTCGATGGATACCACCGAGATGACCTGCTGGCGCTTGAGGCCCATAGCCTGCAAGACGGCGAACCGGTACGCCTGGCCCGACATCGACGCCGAGTTGTAGATCAGCAGCCCCGAGCCCGCCAGGATGGCCGCAGCGACAAAGCTGATGGAAAAGAGGCCAAAGAGGCCCACGCGCTCTAGCTTTTCCATGTCCTCTTGGAGCATGCTGCGGAGGTCGGCCGGCTTGAGGGGCAGGATGCCCAGGCGCTCGGCGGCCTTGAGCACGGCTCCCGAATCCGCCGCCTCGTCGGTGCGCAGCCAGATGTTGTGCGGGAACTGTCCGCCGGTCTGCACCTGGAGATAGTCGAGGTTGGCCACCACCGCCGGCATCTCGGCGGGGTACACCGTCGGCCAGTGGCTAAAGGTGCCGATCATGTTAAAGTCCATCGGCCGCCAGATGCCGTCGATCAGGACCTCCAGGGTGACGCTGTCGCCGGCTTCCAGGTCCAGTAGCTCGGCGGCCTCGGTCGGCACCAGGATGCCGTCCGATCGGGTGGCGAGCATGTTCATCAGCTCACCCAAGGGCTTGTCGGAATAGTCATCCCGAAAGTATGCCACCCGGGGAAAGTAGAGGCGCTCGACGCCTAGAAGCCGCACCCGGGCGCTGGAGCCATAGCCCGGCACCCGGGCAGAGTATTGGCCCACCCGGGTGGCCTCGGCGACGCCCTCGAGCTCCATGTACTCGGAAGGGGGCAGCAGCCAGGCCATGTCGTTCTGCGAGAGGCCGGTCTCCTCGTCGATGCCCGGCTCAAAGGTGAGATCGGCGCCCACCTGATACTGGAGCCGGTCGACGAGCCAGATGTCGGCGCTCTTGGCCAGCGAGGCATAGAACACGCCCAGGCTGAGGCACAGGACCAGGAGGTACGTCGGCGTGCGGTACTGCCCGCCCTCACGGCCCAGGCTCAAAAAGCCGAGGTAGCCCGTCACTGAGGGAAGCCAGCGCCCGATCAGCGCCAGCGGCCGCATGAGCAGCGCGAATAGCTCCGAGGCCAGCAGCGGCGCCGTAAAGAGGTACAGCGTCGGGGCCAACAGGAGCAGCGGATCGCCCAGGGGATCCTCCCCCTGCCAGCCGGAGAGGCCCAGGATGCCGCGCTGGTCCAGTTGGCGGTACCCGTAGGCCGTGATCCCCAAGAGGATGAACAGCAGGAGCACGCGCATGGCGCTCATCGCCGTCGAGCGGCGGGCGTTCTGCTGCTCAAAGGTCACCACGCTGTAGCGCATCGCCAGGATGGCGGGCACCAGCCGTGAGAGGAGACCGATGACCCCCGCCGCGCCGACCAGGCGCCAGTCCACCGAGGCCATGTGCACCTCGAGTGGCTCGCGCGGCACGAACTGCATGAAACTCAGCGAATAGCCCAGCACCCGCGCCAGCAGGAGCCCCAGCCCCACGCCCAGCGGTGTGGCGACGGCCAGGATGATCAGCGTGTCCACCAGGGTGAGCATCAGGATCTGCGCCCGGCTGGTGCCCCGGCTGGCCAGCATGGCCGTCTCCTGCATCTGGGAGCGGGCCACCATCATCGAGATCGAGGCGATGAACAAGATCAGGATGCCCACCAGCGGCACGCTGAATCCCAGCAAAAAGACCGACAGCGCCGTCTTGCGCTCGTGGCCGCTGACGAGCTCGGCCGTGGGAGCAAAGTCCATCCGTCCGTTCGGCAGCCGCAGGCCCACCTGCTTGACGATCTCGTCCAGGGCCGCCACATAGTGCTCGGCATAGTCGAGGTTCATGCGCCGGTCGTCGAGGACATAGTACCAGAAGTTGAATCCCGTCCCCTCGGGTGCAATCGGGGCGATGAACGCCTGGTACTGGTCGCGCGTGGTGAGCAGTGCTTCCTTGTACATCTCGTCGGGCGGGCGGTACCAGTAGGGGTCGTTGCGATCCAGAGGCCGCCAGATGCCGGCGATTTCGACCCTCACCGGGTCGACACGCTCGGAGAAAAAGTAGGCCAGGTCGTACTGCTCGCCGACGGAGAGGCCCAGTGTGCCGGCAAAGCTATCCATCACCCAGACCGTCAGGTGCTCGCTGGTGGGCGCCTCGCCGTAGGGGGCGCCGCTGACCACCTCGATATACTGCTCCACGTCCTGGACGACGATCACCTGGGTGGTGGCAAGGTCCTCACCCACATAGTGTGGGTCATCCGGCTTGGGGCGCATGCGGATCGAGGGGCTCTCGTTTTGCGCGTACACGGTGCGGAGGGGCAGGCCGACGTCGCGCACCAGCATCTCGCCGATCCACTCGCGGGCATAGTCGGCGTCGTCGAGGGACATCGGCTGCCGAGCGCGGGGCAGGCTGTAGAACCGCACCGAGAACGGTGGCCGGTTCAGGGTCTTGGTCTTGGCCGCCAGCTCCTGCTGCATGATCCGGCGGCTGACCGCTCCGGAGAACGCCGGGATGCAGCTCATGACCCCGATGGTCATGGCCACGCAGATGATGAGCACCGTGCTGAGAAAGGCGCGACTGCGGAGCCGCTTGAAGGCCACTGTCAGGAAGGCTAGGAATCTCATGGGGGCCTATCTCACCCGCTTTCATTCGGCGCTGAACATGGCTCGGGGAGTGTACCTGTGGCCGGGCGCACAACGTGCATCAACTGCCGGGGGCGCGGCGCCCCCGGCAGTCCGGGCGTCCGGTTGCACCTAGATTAGCGCCATCGCGGTGCGTCGTCAAATGGGGCTAACGATCCGGCGACTGAAAGCACCATACGTCAGGCAAACAGCCACCGATCGTCAGGAACCCAGCTTGAAGCGGAATACCGTGATCGACGCGGGCGGAAAGCGGTGGGTCACCTGATTCCCGTTCGCCAGCGGGGCCGAGTCGGCCGGCGCCACCGTGTCGGGCGCGTCGAACGTGTTGTGGGCGTGGATGTCGTCCGCCGCCAGTACCCGGGCCGACGAGAGTTCCGCGCTGGCCCCGCGCAGGTCGATGAGCGCCTCCACCTCGTCGTGGGCGCTGGCGTTCACCACGCTGAGGGTGAGCACGTCGTCGCGGACAGACGCTGAACCGCTCAATGCCGGCAGTGCCTGCTCCTGGCCCTCGTGGGCGAACGAGATGTCGGGTCCGGCGAACCGCGTCTGCACGCTGGTCCCCCGCTGGTGGTGACGGTACATCTCGTACACGTGATAGGTGGGCGTGGTGACGATGCGATCGCCCTCGGTCAGGATCATCGCCTGCAGGACGTTGATCGTCTGGGCGATGTTGGACATCACCACCTTGTCGGCGTGTCGGTTGAAAATGTCCAGCGACGACGCGGCCACCAGGGCGTCGCGGATGGTGTTCTGCTGCCAGAGGTGGCGCGGGTTGCGGTCCGGCTCCGGCTGGTGCCAGGCGCCCCACTCGTCGATGATCAGGCCCACCTTGCGCTCGGGGTCGTACCCGTCCATCACGGCCCGCTGCTGGCGGATCAGCGCCTCGACGCCCATCGCCCGGTGGATCAGCGCGTACCACTCATCGTCGGTGTACTCGGTGGAGGTTCCGGCCGTGCCGCAGTAATAGTGAGCGGCAAAGCCGTGCATCCGCGGGCCCCGGCGCGACGTGTAGACCTTGGAGAGGAACCGCCGGGTCCAGTCGGGGTTGTTGCCGTTCGGCCCGCAGGCGATGAGGAACAGCTCGGTTCCGCTGATGTCGTGGAGGTAGGTGGCGTAGCGCTTGTACTCGACGCCATAGTCCTCCGGGCACATCGTGCCGCCGCAGCCCCAGTTCTCGTTCCCCACGCCCCAGTAGCGGACGCCAAAGGGCTCCGATGCGCCGTTCTCCGCGCGCCGGCGGGCCAGGGTGCTGTCCCCGGCAAAGTTGCAGTACTCGAGCCAGGAGCGCAGCTCATAGGGCGAGCCCGAGCCCACGTTCCCGCAGATGTAGGGCTCTGCGCCGATCATCCGGCAGAGGTGGATGAACTCGTGGGTGCCGAACTCGTTCGTCTCAATGTCCTCGCCCCACCACATGTTGACCGTGCGGGGGCGCTCGGACCGGGGTCCGACCCCGTCCTCCCAGTGATAGTCATCGGCAAAGCAGCCGCCCGGCCAGCGCAACACGGGCGGCGCGAGGCGCCGGAGCGCCGCCACCACGTCGTTGCGGATGCCGCCGGTGTTCGGGATGCTGGAGCCCTCCCCAACCCACACGCCGGGGTAGATGCAGCCGCCGAGGTGCTCGGCGAAATGCCCATAGACCTCCGGCCGGATGCGGGCCACGGGCTCCTCGGTGAGTACGGTGATGCGGTTCTCGCTCATGGGACCCTCCATCTTGGCTCCGTGCGATGCGATGTCGACTCGATCTACTCAGTATATCCGGGTATACGCTGTAGGGGCAGCGACCACGGGGCGTCCTGCACGAGGAGCCCGGCGTCGGGGTCGGGCCCGGCGGGCTCCGGCGGCGGGTCGAATGCGCGCCACCCGGCGCCCTCGAGCGGCTCCTCGTAGCCGTCGGCGCGGAAGCGGTCCACCAGGTCGCCGCGCAGCGCCTCCACCTCGTCCCGGCAGAACGGGAGCCCCGCGCGGTTGCGGGTCTCGTCGGGATCCTCGACCCGATGGAAGTAGAACTCGCGCCGGTCGGCCGCCGAAAAGAAGTACTTTTCCTCGCGGCGCACCGCCATGTAGGTGCCCCGCTCCCGGCGCAGGTGCTGGCTGTAGACCGTCCGCTCGGCCAGGTCGCCGCGTTCGGCCACCTCGGCGAGATCCAGCCCGTCGAGCGCCGCATCTCCGGCCGAGACGCCCGCCGCCGCCAGGGCGGTCGGCATCACGTCCACGAGGCTCGTTGCCGTGTCGCACACGGCGCCCTGGCGAAAGCGCCCGGGCAACCGGGCGATGAGCGGCACCCGCGCGGCGGAATCCAGCATCGAGCGCTTGCCGAAACAGTAGTAGTCGCCGAGGAGTTCGCCGTGGTCGGAGGTAAAGAGGATCAAGGTGTTGTCCAGCGCGCCGGTCTCCTCCAGCGCTTCCAGCAGGCGCCCCACCTGATAGTCCACGAACGAGATGCAGGCGTAATAGTGCGCTTTCATCACCCGCAGCAAGTTGTCGTCGATGCCGTTATCCCG
>JAAZBQ010000191.1 GCA_012513725.1 Chloroflexota bacterium | reverse complement strand
GCTCGGCCCGTGGATCGGGCAGTGCCGCCGCGGGGGCTGGGCCACGCCCGTCTCCCGCATCCAGTCGGCCGCCTCGGGCGGATAGACGCTGTACACCCGCGTGTGGACGGACCCGCGCGGGCAGTACGGCGTGGCCAGTTGGCCGGACTCCATGCAGATGCTGTAGGGCTGGTGGACGTTGTCCGTTTCGCTCGGCTCGGAGCCCTCGACGAACAGCTCCTGCGACCGCGACGGCGAGTACTCGGTCGGCAGCAGGCCCGAGGTCGTGTCGACAACGACGGAGACCAGCCCAGGCGGCCGGGAGAAGCCCTCCACGGGCAGCCCCTCGTGCAGGTAGTTCATGATGCGGCGCCAGAGCGGGCCGGCAACCGTTACGCCGGCCGTGTTCATCACTTCCTCGCCGTCGGGATCACCCACCCACACCGCAACGGAGTACTGGGGCGTGTAGCCCACCGTCCAGCCGTCGGTGTAGAACTGGGTGGTGCCCGTCTTGACGGCGGCCGGGCGATCCGGCAGGTTGATCACGCTGTTGGCGCCAAAGGCCGGGGTGCGCGCGGCGTTATCCGACAGGATGTCGGTCACCAAGAAGGCCACTTCGGGGCGGATAGCCTGCGCTCTCTGGGGCTCATCTTGCCCGAACAGCAGGTTGCCCTGGGCGTCGCGCACCTCGAGGATCACCGCGGGGTCGACGCTGCGCAGGCCGGCCTCCTGCTGCGCGGCGGGCGCCGGCATCCCGAGCAGGTTCCCGCCGTTGGCAAAGGCCGTAAAGGCGTAGGCCATGTCCAGCACCTTGACGGGAAAGCCTCCCAGAGCCAAGGAGAGCGTATAGTCGGTGAGCGGCGGGGGCAGGTCGCTGGGCTTGAGGTCGGTGATGCCCATGCGATGGGCGGTGTCCAGCACGTTCTGGATGCCGGCATTTTGCAGCATGGCCACCGCAGGGATGTTGTAGGAGCAGGCCAGCGCCCGCCGCAGGGTGACCGGCCCGGCGTAGCCGAGGGAATAGTTCTCCGGCACATAGGGCGCGTTCGGCGGGTCGGGGAAGCTCGTGCGCACGTCCATCACCATGCTGGCGGGGGTGTAGCCCTGGATAAAGGCGGTGGCGTACACGATCGGCTTGAACGAGGACCCGGGCTGCCGCGGGGTCACGGCGACGTTCACCTGCCCCGAACCGCCGGCGTAATAGTCTACGCCGCCCACCATGGCCACTAGTTCGCCCGTCTTGGTGTCGATCACCACCGTCGCGGCGCTCTGGGCGTTGTGCTTGCCGCGGATAGAGTCGATGTGCTCGCGGACGAACGACTGCACCTGCTCCTGCACCTCGAGATCCACCGAGGTGATGACCTGGAGGCCGCCGCCGTAGACCATCTCGGGCCCGTACAGGCGGCCGAGCTGCTCTAGGGCATAGACGGTAAAGTAGGGTGCCACGATGGTGGCGTCGTACGGGGTGACGACGATCTCTTCTTGCTTGGCGGCCCACGCCTCGTCGGCGGTAAGGTAGCCCTGCAGGTACATCTCGTCGAGCACCATCTCTTGGCG
>JAAZBQ010000997.1 GCA_012513725.1 Chloroflexota bacterium | reverse complement strand
GCCCACCGCGGCCACCAGGATGTCGCCCTCGCGGGTGACGGCGCCGAGATCCGGCGTGCGCGAGTGGCAGATGGTCACCGTGGCGTGCTGGTGCAGCATGAGGAGGGCCATCGGCCGTCCCACGATGTTCGAGCGCCCGACCATCACGGCGTGCTTGCCGCGCAGCTCGATGCCCGAGCGCCGCAGAATCTCCATCCCGCCCGCCGGGGTGGCCGGCGCGAACGCGTCCAGTTCGCCCTGCATCAGGCGGCCGGCGTTCAGGGGGTGGATGCCGTCGACGTCCTTGGCCGGGTCCAACAGGTCGGTCACCAGGCTCTGGGGGATATGCTCGGGCAGGGGCATCTGGACGATGATGCCGTTCGTGCGGTCGTCGGCGTTCAGCTCCTGCAGGAGCGCGGCGAATTCTGCGGCGGTGGCCGTCTCGGCCAGCTCGTGGAGGGCGCAGCGCATGCCGGCCCGGGTGAACGAGCGCCGGATCTGCTTGACGTACCATGAGGAGGCCGGGTCGCCCCCCACCTGCACGACGGCGATCCCGGGTTCCCAGCCGTGCTCTTTGAGGAAGCGTTCGGCGTCGGCGGCGATCTCGGCGCCCATCGTCTTGGCCAGCGCGCGGCCATCCAGGATGTGTGCGGTCATGGTGCTCACGCTCCGATCTTGCCGTGGACGAGCTCCAGCACCCGGGCCTTGGTCTCCTCGCGAGAGGCGGTGAGGGCGGTCATCCGCTCGCGGAGGTCGTCGACGTACTCGGCGTCCTGGATGCTGGCCATGTTGATGGATACGTTCAGGAGGGCGGCGTGCATGCAGGCCTCGGCCAGGAGCGCGCCGACGCCGGCGTCGCTGACGGCCCAGTTGTTGCCGTGCTCTGCGGCGGGGAGAGCCAGGTCCACCACCTGGGCGCAGCGGTCGGCGATGGCCAGGGGCACCTCGCTGGCCTCCCGGAGAGCCTCCTGGATGGCGTGCCGGCGGGCGGCCTTGTCCTCGTCCGTCTTGCGGGGCAGGCGGTAGGCCGCCATCACCCGGCCGTAGACCTGGGTGTCGGCCTCCAGGAGCTCGGGCAGCTCGGCCCGCAGCGCCTCGCTCTGGGCCAGGATGTCGCGCATCTGCTCCTCGGCGTCCTCATAGCCCTTTTTCCCGATGGTCAGGTTGCAGACCATGCTCACCAGCGCCGCGGCCAGCGCGCCGCCCAGGGCTGCGCCGCTCCCGCCGCCGGGGGTAGGGTCCTTGGATGCCAGCATGTCGAGGAACTCGGAGACGCGCTTGTCGACGTGGGCCATCGCCATCCTCCTATGTGACTGCGATCCGTTGCGATCGGCTTGCCGTATCCCGCCAAGAAGAATCTACCACGGATGGGGACGGATGCAACCGATGGCACGGATCAGGCGTGGTGCTCGCGCCCGTTCGGGGCCTCGTATATCGTCCTGACTTCCGCCCCTCCGGTATCCGTGTCATCCGTCCATCCGTGGAATCCGTGGGTAGATGTTCCGAGCGCGCTAGTACTCGGGCGGCAGCTCGGCGAGCTCGGCCATGCTGAATACCGGGCCGTCCAGGCAGACGTATTTGTGCCCCACGTTGCAGCGCCCGCACTTGCCGATGCCGCACTTCATGCGG
>JAAZBQ010000996.1 GCA_012513725.1 Chloroflexota bacterium | reverse complement strand
GGCGTCGGCCCCCATACCGGCCAACATGGCGACCGAGAGAGTATATAGATATACCCACCGGAACGGGGAGTGCACTTGGTTCAGCCCGGGGAGACGGAACACCAGCCAGTACAGCCGGCTGCCGAATACAAAGGCCAGCGACAGCGCCGCGAGGAGGGCGAAAAAGCCCCAGCGCCTCCCCTGCCGGCGCAGCACGGCCACCGCCGCCAGGAGGAGCGGCAGGATGCCGACGTAGGCAGCCCCCTCCACATAGTTCTTGATGCCCCAGTAGATCGTGTCGATCCGGTCGCCCAGGGCATTCACCGAGACATCGACGCGCTGCCAAGTGAAGAGGTCTAGATAGCTGTGGTGAGCGGGATTCCCG
Organism: Chloroflexota bacterium; assembly: GCA_012513725.1. Taxonomy (GTDB): domain Bacteria; phylum Chloroflexota; class Anaerolineae; order UBA1429; family UBA1429; genus JAAZBQ01. Next base: position 1,713 of record JAAZBQ010000996.1, on the reverse strand, counting down.
AAAAAGTCGGGGATCAGCAAGGAAATGGCCCGCCGGGGCGGGTAGGCCCAGCCCAGCACCTCGGCAAAGGAGGCCGAACCCTCGCGAAAGTTGTGGCGGACGAGGTCCAGGAGCGGGACCCACTGGGCAGCGCCGAGGCCCAGGCCCACGACACCCATGCCCAGCAAGCCGGCGGCCACCAGGGCGCTGCGTCGCCAGGAGCGTCTGCGTCGCCACAGCCCCGCCAGCCGCCACAGGCTGTAGGCGGCCGTGGTCAGGGCCACGTAATAGTACATCTCCGGGTGCCCAGCCAGGAGCACCATCCCCAGCGCCGCCGCGCCGACGGCCAGGAGCGGGATGGCTCCCATGGGGCTCGGCGCCCCTTCTTCCGCCCGACGCACCGTGACCTCGACCACGGCCAGGATCAGCGGGAGCCACACCGCGGCAGCCACGATCATCGGGAACACGTTGCGGATGACCATAAAGCCGCCGAACGAGAACGCCGCGCCGGCGATCAGGCTCCCCGCCCGGGAGACGCGCAGCGTGCGCGCCAGGATGTAGGTGAACGCCCCGGCCAAAAAGACGTGTAGCGCGGCGAACCACCCATAGGCCGCCTCTAGCGGCAGCACGTAGAACACGGTACTGAGGGGATACATCGCCGAGTGCTGGCCACCAGCCAAAAAGGGCACGCCGGAGAGGATGTAAGGGTTCCACAGGGGCAGTTCGCCGGCCCGGAGGCAGTCGACGATAAAGGACTTCCAGGCATAGTTCTGGAGGTACAGGTCGAGGACCAGGCTGTTGTGGGCCACGCCCACGCCCTCTGCACCGGCGGTTGACCGCCACGGCTCCCAGGCGTAGACGCTGTCGACGGGGAGCATCGTCCGCCCGCCCATCGTCACCGGCCAGAAGAACAGCAGCGCGAGGGCGGCCAGCACGGCGATGGCGGCCAGGTCTCGTTTCAGACCCCGAATGGGCACAGCTCCCCCTGGTATCCGGATCGTTGTGCGGCGTGGCGGTCGACGCCGTCCCCTGCGCCGCCCAGCGGGGACGGCCAGAGCACGCGAGGAGTGCGAGGGGAACCAACGAATCAAGAGTGGCCGCGCCGCAGGCGGCGGGCCCCTCCGTCGAGTGGCGCGGATTATAACCCTCGGCGTGAGGAGGGTCAAAGACCGCGTCGGCGCCGCCGGAATCCCTCCCCAGCCAGTTGCGGTTGCGCCGCACGTTTGCTATACTGACGGCGTACCAACTCTACAGAGAACGTCGGGCGACAAGCCCAGCCACCCGGTTGGCTGAGGAACCAGGCGAGCAGCACCATGATCCACTCGACGACGCACCATCTGCGACTGCCCATCTACGGCCAGGCCAACCAGCCGCAGGTCGCTCCGCAGCAGGGCTGCCCCTACTGCAGCGACCCCGTCCTCGAGGCGCGCAAGGGGCGCCTCTACCTGCTTGCCACCCCGGATACCGAACGTGACCTCCTAAAGCGCTTTGCCCTCCGCTATTACGGGCACCCGTCGTACGACATCATGCCCACGCTCCACGAGGCGATGGCCTTTGCCCATAGCGACCATGGGTTACAGGGTGCCATCCACGTGGCGGTGATCGTCCACGACCTCAGCGTGTACGCCGTGGCCACCGACGAGGGCGACGTCCACCAGGTGCGCTCCGGCGCCGTCTCCCGCCCGCTGGACGAGCACTCGTTCACGACTCGCCTGCCGGTGGATCGCCCCTGCG
>JAAZBQ010000995.1 GCA_012513725.1 Chloroflexota bacterium | reverse complement strand
GCGTGATGGGTAGCGCGGGGCCTTTAGCCCCGCGCGGTCTCGCATAGCGGATTATCTATCAATCCGCCCGCAGCACCAGCACCCAGTCCTGGGGATGGCCGTTGGTCACCCGTTCCGGCGCGCGGAACGTGGAACCCTCGGCCGCGGCGGGCTGCAACGTCCCGGCCACCGGGTCGTACCACTCCCCCCGGTACTCGGCCAGGGGCAACGACGGATCGATCGTCGCCTCTCCCCCCACCGGCAAGTACACGGCCACCTGACGACCGTCCTCCGAGGCCAGGGCTAAAGGCTGACAGCCACGCTCCCGGGAGCCCGTGGCCAGGCCCTCGGCTGGGCGCAGGGCGGCAAAGGGCAGCACCTCGGTGAAAAAGCGCCGCACGTGGAGGAGGTGCTCCAACCCCGGCTGGTCGCGGTCGAGCACCATCCACGGTCCCCAGGAGTTCTCAAAGCCGTGGATGATCCCCAGCCCCCGGAACGCCCCGCGCCAGGCGCCCCGGCGGGTGTGCTCCACGTCGCAGTGGAGGTGGCTGGGCATCTTGAGGTCGAACTCCGGGTTGCGCTCATAGCCCCACTCGGCGAACACGGCCGATCCCCACCAGTCGCCCAGGGCCGCGGCGATGGTCGTCTCGATGCCGTCGGCCAGCCAGCCCCACTCCTCGTCGCGGGATCCCCAATCCTGGAACATGATGGCGTCCACCGCGCCGGGATCCTGGGCGAACCGCTCGGCAAAGCGGGGCATCCGCGGGCCGTTGTGCACCGAGACGATGTGGCCGTGGGGGGCCAGTGCCTTGACCCAACGGGCCCGCCGCATGGCCCACAGGTCGGCGACCCGGTTGTAGCGCCAGTCGCCGTCGGGGTAGAACTCGTACTCGTTCATCAGCGTCCAAAAGTAGACCGAGTTGTAGGCGTCATAGCGGGCGATGAGGTAGCGCATCCAGAGGTCCTCCCACTCGGGGACGAACCGATCGCGCCGGGAAAAGGGGAACTCGAACCCCCAGCCCTCCATAATCATCTCCAGCCCCATGCCGAGGCGCTCGGCCTCTTGCACCACGGCGTCGACGGTGTGGAAATAGTCGAGATCGAAGCGATCGAACTGGGGCGCCTGCTCGCTCCCGCCCCACGGCCAGGTGCGGCGGGTCTGCCAGTCGCTATAGCCCCGGGGCGGGTGGAAGGGGCTCACCGGCACCCGAACGCGGAGGAGGTTGAACCCCTGCTCCGCGCGGCGGGCCAGAAAGCCGGCGACGTCTCCGCCGCAGTGGGCCATGCCAAAGAGGTTGTAGGTGGTGTCGCCTAGGAGGAACACCGGCTCGCCCGAATCGTAGGTGAATCCCCAGCCCTCGCCGGGGGTGGCCCGGAGCCTGCCTTGCCCCTCGCCAGGGGTCACCACGATCTCGGCCTCATCCACGAGTTCTGGATCCTCCGGCGCGGCGACGGTGCGCAGATGCCAGCGGCCCTCCTCTCGGGGAGCCAGGCGAAAACGCCAGGCGCACGCCCCGTCGTAAAAGAGGGGCGCGCGGAACTCGGCACCCGACGGCGCGGTGCAGATGGCGTCCACCGACACGTCGAGAAAGGGGTTCGCGTAGGCGCGGTCGGTCGTGACGGTCCACTCGCCCACCGTCCGGGCGGCCAACGTGCTGGGTCCCTGCATGGTTGCCTCCTGGGTGCTCAGGCGGAGATCGCGTCCGGGTCCGCGAGCGCCTGCGCCAGCGCCCGGTAGCCCCGATAGGCGGCTTCCAGTTCGTCGATCCGTACCGATTCGTCGGCGATGTGGGCGTCGGTGATCTCGCCGGCGCCATAGATCACGGTCGGGATGCCCCGCTCCCCGGCGCTGGTGCCGCCGTTCGTGGAATAGGGCGCCAGCCACGTCTCGCTTCCCAGCCCGGCCTCCCGCAGGGCGGCGCGGGCCGCGCGCACCATGTCGCTCTCCTCGTCCAGGGCCCAGGCGGGGTGGAAATCCTCGACGTCCAGCGACGCGCCGGTAT
>JAAZBQ010000994.1 GCA_012513725.1 Chloroflexota bacterium | reverse complement strand
GGGCCGACGTTGGTCTCCAGCCGCGAGTCGCCCGTCATCGTCCAGTTCCTGACGCGGACGTCGCCGACATCGGTGCGCAGGTTCAGGGCGCCCTCGACGTTCTCGACGTTGATCTCGCCCACGTTGGTCCGAACGTTCGCGTCGCCGAGGAGATTCTCAACCCGGATCTCCCCCACGTTCGTCGAGGCGTCTAAAACCGCCTCCCGCGGCATACGGATGGTGATCTGGACGGTGGGCGAGCGCTGCTGGAACAGGCCCTGCGGAAAGCTGCCGGCCACGCGGACGTGATCATTGGCCACCCGGTCCACCGTAACGCGCACTCGGTCCAGGTTTTCCTGGGCCTGTGCGCTGTTGCTGCCCCATGCGCGCACGTTGGCCGTCACCTGCACGGTATCGATGTCCGCGCCCAGGATGCGTACCTCTCCGACCTGATTGTCTACTTCGATGGTTACCGGTGTGCTGATGTCATCGACGGTCTCTTCCAGAGTATGAGACGCCTCGACCTGGCCGAACGACGGCACGAACTCGCGGTTGATGTTCCACTCCCGGTCAAAGAACGGAAGGGCTCCGCTGGTGCTCCGGATGCCGAACAGCGCGTTGGCGCCGAACACCGCCGCGCAGCAGCACAGCAGCAAGAGCACGATCACGACGCCGATGATGATGAACGGCGTGTTGTTGCGTTTTTCCTGTACCTCGGGTGCCTCGGGGAATTCCGACATGGGTCCTCCTTTACGTGACGATTCGCTACGGTGGGCAGGCCGTGAACCACGATCACAGTCTACCCCACGAGCAGTGCCGCACGCACCATGCGGGTGGTGAGTGGCGCAGGTGGCAGCCGGCCAGTCTGGTCCTGGCCGATCGGCCAGGACGGCATCGCCGTGGCGACCACACAAACCCGTTGCGCACCGGATGGCCGTCGGTTACCAGGAGGTGGGGCAACGCACGTCGAGTACGGGGGACAAGGGGGCAGTGCATGGGTGCGGCCATTGTACCGCGAGGCCAGGGAGCGTCAAGGAGATGATCGATTGCCGGCAGGCCGCCGTTCGGCTATAGTGACCGCCAAGGTCGCACTATGGCGAGGGAGGGACGCGTGCCGGAGGACTATGATGCCCTGCTGGAGGGGGCGGATGCCGCCTACCGCGAGCTGCGCCTGGCCGAGGCCGTGGAGGCCTACCGCCGGGCGGGGGCGCTTCGCCCCGACGCCTACGAGCCCCTCTTGGGGCAGGCCCGCACCCTTACCCGCCAGCGCCGCCACGCCGAGGCCCTCGCCGCCACCGAGCGGCTGCTGGAGATGGCGCCGGAGCGCTGGGAGGGCCACGCCGCCCTCGGCGCCCTACATTTTCTCACCGACCGCTACGACGACGCTTCCGCCGCCCTGCAGCGGGCGGCGGAGTTGGCTCCCGGGGAGCCCGAGCCGCACCTCACGTTGGCCCAGCTGCACGCCGATGCCGGCGCGTTCGAGGACGCCCAGCGATCCATGGAGCGCGCCCGGGGGCTGATCCTGGCCACCTACATGGGCGCCGAGCGGGAGGAGATGGAAGCCCTGGCGCTGCACGTCGAGGCCTACGTCCGCCTCGCCGAGGGCCGCGAGGCGGAGGCTGCCGAGGCGGCGCAGCGGACCGTGGCCATGCGCGAGGCGAACCCCCACGCGGCGACGCTGGCCTACTCGAACCTCGGCATCCTGGAGGCCCGCCGGCGCAACCTGGATGGCGCCATCGAGTACCTCGAGGCCGCCTACGAGATGAACCCCTACCTCTACCGGGTGGGCGGCGCGCTCGGGCGCATCCTCCTCGTGCGCCAGCGCTTTGAGCGCGCCGCCGAGGTCCTCGCTCAAGCGCTGGAAACCAACCCGGATCCCGACGGCCCCACACGCTACGCCTACGGGCTGGCGCTGGCCCGCCTGGGCCGGCGGGCCGAGGCGGAGGAGCAGTTTCGCCGCTCCCTCGCGGAAGGGGGGCTCAAGGGGGTCGCCCGGGTCATGGCTACCTGGCAGGTGGTGTGGCAGAGTACCCGGGGCCGCTATGCCGTGGTGGCGGTGGGCCTGGCGCTGCTGGCCGCCTGGCTGTGGTGGTTCCGACCGGCGCCCCAGACGCTCGTCCTCGT
>JAAZBQ010000190.1 GCA_012513725.1 Chloroflexota bacterium | reverse complement strand
GGCGGCGCTCGTGGCGCGCGGTTGGGTGCCCCCAGGGGGCGAGTGATCAGCTGCGCGACCCGTTGGGCGACCGGCCTCGGCGCATCTGGCGGTATAGGGCCGTCAGGTTGTCCGTGTGGAGCCTGCTGACCAGGCCGTCCAGCGGAATGCGCGATAGCCCGCACGACTCGATGTCGATCTCGCGGACGGCCTCCGGGGGGGCGCCCCGCGCCACCAGTTCGGAGACCTGGCTCACGGCGCAGTCCAGGTAGGTTAGGCTGGCATCGATCGTCTCTTCCACCTCTCCGCGCAGCAGCACGTCGCCGTGGCCCTGTACGAGGAAATCGGGCTTGAGCGCCCTGAGCGACTGCAGCACCCGCCGCGTCCCGTCTACGCTGCCGGAGACGATGTACGGCACCGGCATCACGGTGTCTCCGGCGATGAGGACCTTGTCTCCCAGGACGAACACGCCGAGCGCATCGGGGCTGTGGCCGGGGGTGTGGAACAGGCGCATGTGCTGATGCCCCAGCCGCAGGTGCATCTGCTTCTCAAACGTCATGTCGGGCAGGCGGAGCTCGACCTCGGCCAGGGCCGGCGACTCGCGTTTGGCTCGCGCCAGGCCCGCCCGGCCGCTGCGCTCCATCATCTCCCGGCATGTATCGTGGGCGATCACCTGGGCGCTGGGGAAGAGATAGTTGCCAAAGACGTGGTCGGCGTGGTGGTGCGTGTTGATGACGTACCGCACCGCGTCGGGACCGAGGTGCTCCTCGATGAACGCGGCGATCTCGCGGGTCTCGGTCGGGAAAGGCATCGTATCCACCAGGATGGCGCCCTGTGGGGTTAGCATCACCGTCGCCGTGACCTGGGCGTACAGGCTGCTAACGAATACGTAGATGTCCTCTTCTACCCTGTCTACTCGCACGATCTCTACCCTTTCTTGACAGTGGCGGTGAGGATAACATGGCGCTGAGGCCGTGTCAAGGCATTCGCCCGGCGACGGGAGGTGCCGAACGGATTGGCTGGGAGGGGGCATGATCCTGGAGCGCATCCGGCAACAGTACCCACACCTCACCAGGAGCCAACGGCGCCTGGCGGATTTCATCGTGGACTCGTACCAGGATGCCGCCTTTATGACGGCTGGCCGCCTGGCCCAGTCGGTGGGGGTGAACGAGGCCACCGTCATCCGCTTTGCCCAGCGGTTGGGATACCGCGGCTTTCCCGAGATGCTCGAGGCGATCCAGGAGGTCGTGCACCAGGATCTGACGCCGGGTGCGCGCCTGAGCGAGGAGGGGCCGGCCGAGGTGCCCTTTTTCGCCGCCCTGGCCTCCCAAGCCGATCTCCTGCAGCGCGCCATCCGCCAGACCCCGCCCGACCTGGTGACGTCGTTGCGCGAGGCGCTGGGCACCGCCCGGCAGATCCTCGTGGTGGGCCAAGGACGCACGGCCCCCCTGGTGGCCTACCTGGGGGATGCGCTGCGGTCGCTAGGGCTGCCGGTGCAGAGCGCGGACGTCGGGTCGCCGGGGCTGATGGCGCTGTTGGCCGCCGCCCACAGCGGTACGGCCGTACTGGGGGTGGCCCTCGATGACGGCGACGAGCGGGTGGCCCGGGTGCTGACCCTGGCGCGCCGGCAGGGCGCCCGGGTCTTTGCGCTGACCGATTCCGCCATCTCGCCCGTCGCACAGGCCGCCGAGCGGGCGCTGGCCGTGGGCTCCTCCGGAGATGACGCGGCGCCCACCATGGCCCCGTTGGTGGCCGTCATCGATGCGCTGGCGCACAGCCTGGCGGAGGAGGCCGCAGAGGGTGGCGCCGAGCGCCGGCGCCCGCAGCCGGACGACGTGCAGCGGGTGCGGCGGTTCGTGCTGTCGGGGGACGACGGGGACTGAGGCACAAAAAGACAATCCCCACGAGGCCGTGTGACCACAGTTCTGAACCTGCTTTCGCAGGTGGGAGCCTTCCGTCGAGCCAGTCTCCCCGGAGGGAGAGCAGACCCGCGCAGGATTCCGGCCCCCGTAAACACTCTGTTGGCTCAAAACAAAGTGGTGATCACGAACCACGCAGGGATTGCTGCCCACAGTCTACCATATCTGCTACCGGATGCAAATCCGGAACGCGCCTGGCGAACAATCTTCCACGGATGCCACGGATACGCGGATGGAACGGATGAAGAAGAGGCAACGGAAAGCCACCCGGGCTCGCGGCTGATGGGTGCCGACGGGCTACGCTCACCCATCGCTCATCCCTCCTCCTTCATCCTTTCTTCTCCCCATCCGTTCGATCCGTGTATCCGTGGCATCCGTGGTAGATGCCCCTCTTGAACGTCTAGAGCGGTTTGCCGGCTAGGACCTCCAGGTAGTCCTGATAGTTCCTTTTCAGCAGGGCGGGGGTGTCCAGGTCGTACGGGCATTTCGCCGAGCACTGGCCGCACTCGATGCAATCCTCGACCTTGCGCATCATCTCCTGGCCGGCCTCTGAGAGGAGCTTGGTCGTGGGAGAACGCCGCAGCAGCAGCGAGGCCCTCGCACACGTGTTGATCGCGATCCCCTGGGGACAGGGCATGCAGTACCCACAGCCCCGGCAGAACTCGCCCTGCAGCGCCTCCCGATCGGCCGCGATGGCGGCCGCAGTCGCTTCGTCCAGCGCCGGCGGGTGGGCGATGTGGGCCAGGAACTCGTCCAGCTCCCGCTCGCGCTGGATGCCCCAGATGGGCACCACGTGGTCGAACCGGGTCAACCACGAGCAGGCCGCCGCCGAGTGGCTGATCAGCCCCCCCGCGAGGGCCTTCATGGCGATGAACCCCACGCCCCGGTCGCGGCAGGCCTCCACCAGGCCCAACTCCTGCTCGCCGCTCAGGTAGGAAAAGGGGAACTGGAGCGTATCGTACAGCCCCGACTCGATCGCCTCCCGCGCCACGCTGAGGCGGTGGTTCGTGATGCCGATGAACCGCACCTTGCCCTGCTCTCGCGCCGCGAGCATGGCGTCGTACAGGCCGCTCTCGTCGCCCGGCGTCGGCAGGAACGGCGGGTTGTGGAACTGGTAGATGTCGATGTGGTCGGTCCGCAGGGTGCGCAGGCTGGTCTCCAGGTCCTCCCAGAAGCCCTGGGCGGTTCTCGAAGGGCTCTTGGTGGCGATGGTGATCCCCTCCCACTTGCCGCCGAACGCCTCGCCCAGCTTTTCCTCGCTGTCCGAGTAGCCGCGGGCGGAATCGTAACAGTCGATCCCGCCGCCACGGGCCCTCCTCAGCAGGCGGACCGCCTCTTGCTTGGGGACCCGCTGGATGGGCAGGGCGCCAAAGCCGTTCTGCTCCACCGACAGTCCCGTCTTGCCCAATGCTATCTGTGCCATGGTGGTCCGTCCTTTCCGATAGGGGTTCTCGCTCCGGTCGCGGGGAGTGTACCATCCGACGCACCACCCGCGTCAAGCCGTGGCCTTTTTCGGGAGATGCAATCGGGGGCTGCGTGGACGCCAACGCCACGCAGCCCCCGGATCCCGTCACGCGCGCTGCGGCCTGATGCCGCGCTCCCTGGACGGCGCTCGTGTGCTACAGATCCAGGCGGATGTGCAGTTCCTTCAGCTGCCGCTCGGAGACGGGCGAGGGGGCCTGGGTCATCAGGTCCACCGCGCTCTGCGACTTGGGGAAGGCCATCACCTCGCGGATGGTCGGCTCGCCGGCCAGGATCATGACCAGCCGGTCGATCCCCGGGGCGATGCCGCCGTGGGGCGGGGCGCCATATTGGAACGCCTCCAACAGGTGCCCGAACTGCGACTGGGCCTGCTCGTCGCTGAGCCCGATCGTGCGGAACATCAGCCGCTGGGTCTCTTGGCGGTGGATGCGGATGCTCCCCCCGCCGATCTCGTACCCGTTCGCCACCACGTCATAGGCCTTGGCGCGGGCGCGGCCGGGGTCCGTCTCCAGGAGGGGCAGGTCGTCGTCGAGGGGCGCCGTAAAGGGGTGATGGACGGCCTCCCAGCGCTCCTCCTCCTCGTTCCACTCCAGGAGGGGAAAGTCGAGCACCCAGGCAAAGCCCAGCACGTCGTCGTCCAGCAGGTCGAGACGGCGGCCCATCTCCAGCCGGAGGACGCCGGCCACGGTGCAGGCCCGCTCCCACTCGTCGGCGACGATGAGGGCCAGGTCGCCCGGCCCGGCGCCGAGCCGCTCAAGGATGGCCTCGCGTTCCTCGTCGCCCAAGAACTTGGCGATGGGCGATCGCACCCCGCCCTCCTCGATGGCCATCCACACCAGGCCCTTGGCGCCAT
>JAAZBQ010000993.1 GCA_012513725.1 Chloroflexota bacterium | reverse complement strand
GCGGTGTCGCCGATCAACGTCTCGAACGCCACCTGGTGGGAGCTCGAGCGGCGGCTCTGCCTGGTGTTCCTGGGCAAATCGCACTCGTCCTCGCAGGTGCACGAGATGGTGATCCACGGCCTGGAGGACGCCGGCCCCGACAACCCAAAGCTGGACGCCCTGCGGCGCACGGCGACCTCCTCGCGCGACGCGATCTATGCGGGGGATTTCGAGCAACTGGGCCGGGCGATGCAAGAGAACACCGAGGCCCAGCGCGCCCTGCACCCGGCGCTCATCAGCCGCGACGCCCAGCAGATCATCGACATCGCTCGGGAGTACGGGGCGCTGGGCTGGAAGGTGAACGGCGCAGGCGGGGAGGGGGGCTCGCTGACGCTCCTCACCGGGCCGTCGATGAGTGAAAAGCGCGCCATGCTGCGGGCCATCGAGGAGACGAACCCGCTCTACCAGAACATTCCCGTCTACCTCAGCCGCTACGGCCTGCGGGTGTGGGCGTGCGAGGGGAAAGGATGAAGGATGAAGGATGAGGCGAGAGGACGCGGGGGCACTCCCCCTCATCCTTCCGCCTCTATCCTTCATCCTTTCCTCTAGTGGTGCACCGTGTCGGTCACGCGCTTGTCGGGGCCCGTGGCCTTGTGCTTGGAGGTCCGCGCCTTTTCGGCGATGAACGCGTCATAGCGGGCGCGATCCACCGGCACCGACTCGGGCTGGCCCGTGGCGCCGGAGAGGATGATGGCGTTGATCATCTCCACTGTCTTGATCCCCTCGACGCCCGGGGAGATGAGCGGCTCGCCGTGGAGGATGTGCCGGGCAAAGTTCCGTAGGATCGCCCCGTGGCCGCGCTCGCGGTCCACGATCTCCACGGGCACTTCCTGCACCTCCGGCTTTTTCCACATGTCCTCGGTGGTGTCGGAATAGTGGTGGATCCCCTCGGGGATCTCCCAGAACTTGATGTCCTTGCCCACGATCTGGAGCTTCCCCTTTTCGCCCGAGAACTCCATGATGTCCGTCGGCGGCCACTCGTTCGTGCAGCAATAGACGTAACCCACTGCGCCGTTAGGGTACTCGAGCATGGCCGCGGCGACGTCTTCCACCTCGATGACGTGGTGCGAGGTGCGGGTGAGCGCCGTCACCTTGGAGGGCAGCCCGCCCAGCCAGGTAAAGCGATCCAGCGAGTGCGGGGCCTGGTTGATCAGCACGCCGCCGCCCTCACCGGCCCAGGTGGCCCGCCAGCCGGCCGAGTTGTAGTAGGCCTGGGAGCGGAAATCGGCGTAGACCATCATGGTACGGTAGATCTCGCCCAGCCGGCCCGACTGGACGATCTCGTGGGCGGCCTGCCAGACCGGCTCGGCCCGGGTCTGGTGCATGACGCAGAACGGCACGCCGGTGCGCCGGGCGGCCTCGACCATGGCGTCGGCCTGGGCCACGGTCACGGAGATGGGTTTCTCCGAGAGGGCCGGCTTGCCGTTCTCCATGGCGTGGATGGCGATCTCGGGGTGAAAGTAGTGGGGCGTGGCGATGACCACGGCGTCCACATCGTCCCGGGCGATGAGGTC
>JAAZBQ010000992.1 GCA_012513725.1 Chloroflexota bacterium | reverse complement strand
GGGTCCGCGGCGTTGTTGGCGAACATGTCATAGTGGCCGGGGACGGTGAGGCGCGGCCGGAGGCTGCCGGCCATGTCCACCGCCTCCTGGTAGGTCATGTTCCCGATGCAGTTCCGGGCATAGCGCTCGGCGTCCCGGCCGTTGATGGGTAGGAACGCCACGTCGAACTGCCAGCGGGCCAGCCGGGCCAGTTGCCCCTCGTAGCGGAGGGTGTCGCCGGCGTGGAACAGGGCCACTCCATCGGCCTCGACGACGTATGAGAGGTACGGGTAGCCGAGGGCCTCGTCGCGATCCAGGAACTCGTGCGCCGCGGCGACGGCCGTGATGCGCAGGCCGTCCTCCTCGTGAGAGAGCCCGTCGTCCAGGCCGATGGCCCGCGCCGGCGGCACGCCGAGCGTCAGCACGTGCCGTCGCGCCACCCGGGAGGTGATCACCCGGCAGCCGGGCGACGCCGCGACGATCCCGGGGATCGCCGTGGGGTCGATGTGGTCGCCGTGGTCGTGGGTGCCGAGTAGGTAATCCGCGTGGGTGACCTGCTCGGGCGCCAGGAGGGGCGGCACCTGCCGGGCGGCCGCCGGGGCCAAGTAGGGATCCAGGTACAGGATCCGCGGGCTGCCTCCGGCCCACACCTTGACGACGTAGCCCATCTGGCCCAGCCACCAGAAGGCCAGCCCGCCCTGGGGCACGTTGAGCGTCTCGATCTCGCGAGCCAGCGCCATTCCCGTCTGCATCTTGCCTCCTTTATCCCTACCCCCGCGGGAGGAACACCGTCCAGCGCGCCTCGTCGGAGCGGTTGGCGCGGGCGTAGAACGGCACTAGCCAGGCCCACGTCTCCGGCAGGCGCTCCGGCGCCTCGATGTAGGGGCCCGCCTCCGCGGCGGAGGGCAACACCCCCAGGGTCACCCCCAGCCAGTGCACGCCCCCCAACAGGTCCGGCGCCCACTCCACCCGGGCTCCCGCCGCGGCCTCCCGGGGGGAGACGGGCAGCGCCAGGCGCTCGATGGGGTACTCGGCGTCCACCCCCTCCAGGCAGTAGACCAGCGGCCCGCGCCCCAGCGCCGCCTGTCCGGCGTTCGCCGCGATCTCGGGCGCCGACACGATGGCTCGCACCGGCATCTCCATCTCCAGCGTGACCCGGTCCCCGGGGCGCCAGGTGCGCGCGAGCGCCACGTACTCCCCGCCCGGGGAGACCGTTTCCCGCCCGTCGGGATCCGTCAGCACCGCCCGCCGGCACCAGCCCGGCACCCGCAGCCGTAGGGAGTACGCGCTGGGCGCCTCCCCGGTGACGGAGACCGCCACCCGACCGTCGTGGGGGTAGTCGGTCTCCACCCGCAGCCCTACCGGGGCGCCGGAGGGGAGGGCGGTGGCGAGGGTGCTGGAGGTGTACAGGTTCACCCACACCCCCGTATCGTCCAGGGAGTAGAGGTACTCGGGCAAGGCCCCGAAAAAGCGCCAGGCGTTCGGCAGGCAGCAGGCGGTGGAGTGGATCTCGGGCAGCCGGGTGCGCCGCCCCCGGGAGCCCCCATGGTCCGTGCGCCAGGACTGATCCCCCACCACCCGCAGGGGGTTGTAGTAAAAGTTCGCCAGGTTGTCCAGGGAGAGCGCCCCGAGGTAGTGGTTGTACAGGATCGTCTCGATGGTGTCCATGTAGTGCGCCCGGGGGGTGAGGGCGTGCATCCGCCAGGTGAACATCATCATCGCCACCGAGGCGCAGGTCTCGGCGATGTCCCGGTCGGGGTTCTCCTCGTAGGTCTGGGGCAGGTCGTAGGGGCGCACGGGGATCTGCTCCCGGCAGCCCAGGCCGCCCGTGACGTACAGGCGGGTGGAAGATAGGTCCTCCCAGACCGCCTGCAGGGTGTCAGGGGAGACCGCGTCGCCCCCCTCCAAGCACGACTCTGCTGCGGCGGTCAAGAGGTAGCCCACCCGCACGGCGTGGCGATCGCCCGCCCCCGCCACGAGGTCCGCCACCCGGGGGGTGATGCGGTGCATGGAAAGGATGGCCTCGGCAAAGCGCCGGTAGCGGGGCTCGCCGGCCTCCCGGGCCAGGCGGAGGAGGCCCAGCTCGATCTCCGGGTGCTCGTGCTCGCCCACCTGGGAGAAGTAGGGGTGGCCCTCCTCGTAGCGAGCCAGGAGCCAGTCGATCCAGCGGCCCGCCGCCTCCAGGAGCCGCCCGTCGCCGGTGGCACGGTGGTAGGCGACCGCCGCCTCGCACAGGTGCCCGGCCTGGTAGAGGTCGTGGTTCACCCGGGTATCCAGCCGCTCGTAGGGGGGCACCTGGGTGTTCAGGTAGCCGTCGGGCGCCTGGAGGGCCAGGACGAGGCCGACCATCTCCTCCGCTGCGGCGCGGAGGGGCTCGTCGAGGCGATAGGCGAGGGCGTAGGAGGCGCCCTCGATCCACTTGTAGAGGTCCGAATCGGAGGCCAGCCGCTCGGTCTCGGGGCCGGGCTCCTCACCGCGGGCCAGGGCCTGAAAGCGGCGGGGGATGGGGCTCTCGAGGCCGGCCAGGATGCTGTGGCGGTTGGCCTCCATGCGCCGGCCCAAAAAGCCCTCGACGCGAACCTCCCGCAGGCTCGGCGGGCGGCAGCCGGCCTTAGCCGTCGACCAGTCGCCGGCCAGGGGGTGCGGTGTACGGTCAGATATCATGAGCTCTCCGGTGGGATGATCTTACCACGGATGCCACGGATAAACGGACTCTACGGATGGGGAGAATACTGGCCTTGTCTCTGGCGTCGCCTCGGACGTATTCGGGAGAACACGATCCTTCATCCCTCATCCTTTTCCCTATCCGTTCCATCCGTCTATCCGTGCCATCCGTGGTGGATGTCAGTAAGCCCGGCGGTAGATGCGTTCGGCGTCCGCGGCGGTGAGGTCGCGGAGGTTGTTCTTGAGCAGGCGCGTCACCTGCATGGCGGCC
>JAAZBQ010000189.1 GCA_012513725.1 Chloroflexota bacterium | reverse complement strand
ATCCTGTTAATCCTGTCCAGAAATCCTGCCATCCTGTCCAAAAATCCCGTCAATCCTATCCACAAATCCTGTCAATCCTGTCGAGAAAATCCTGTCCTCTTTCCCCCCGGCCTACAGCGGGAGCCAGATGGTGAACGTGGTGCCCTCGCCCACCTTGCTCTGCACGCCGATGCGGCCGCGGTGGCCGTGGACGATCTCCCGCGTTCCGAACAGCCCCAGCCTCGGGGCCTGCGGGCTCGTCGGATAGGCGAAATCGAACACGTGCGCCAGCGCCTCGGGTGGGATGCCGGCGCCGGTATCCTCCACCTCGAGCGTTACCCCGGCGGGATCCGTGGTCGCCTGGCCGCGGATGGTGAGGCTCCCCCCGCCCTGCATCGCCTCGTAGGCGTTCAGCACCAGGTTCAAGAAGACCCGCTGGATCAGGTCCGGCGACAGCACCGGCCGCGGCAGGTCGGCCGGCATCTCGACCACGGTGTGCACGTGGTGCTGTAACCGCTGCCGCTCGGTGAGGAGCAGAGTCTGCTCGACGAGCTCGCGCAGGTCGGTAGGCCTCCGCTCGTCGGCGTGGTGTTGCTGGTGGATCTCGCCCAGGCGGCCGACCACCCGGTCCACCCGCCACAGCCCCTCTGATGCCGCCTCGATGTAGGGCTCGGCCACCGTCTCGGCCGAGAGCGCCTCGCGGAGCAGTTGCAACGCGCCGAGGACGCCCTGCAGGGGGTTCTTGATCTCGTGGGCCAGCGCGGCCGAGAGCTGGGTGACTGCCCGCAGCCGCTCGGCCTCGATCAGCGTCGCCCGCGCGGCCTGCTCCTCGGTGACGTCCTCGAGCATCACGATGGCAAACTGCCCGCCGCTCTCCGCATCGGGCACGCAGGTGACGGTGACCGACCCCCAGCGCAGGGTGCCGTCACGCCGCCGAAAGCGTACCTCCCAGCGTCTGGGGCGCCCCCCGTGCTCGCTGTAGGCATAGGCGCCGTACTCGGCAGAAAAGCTCTCGGCGCCGGCGCCGGGGGCCAGCAACCCGGCAAAGGACTGCCCGCGCAACGCGTCGGCGCCATAGCCCAGCAGACGCGCGGAGGCCGGGTTGGACGCCTGGATGCGCCCCTCCAGGTCCAAGAGCAGCACCCCGAGGGCAGCCCCCTCGTAGATCGCCCGGAACCGGCGCTCGCTGGTCAGGAGGGCCGCGGTGCGCTGCGCCACCCGCTCCTCGAGCTCCGCCGCGTAGGCGTTCACCTGCTCAAAGAGGCGCGCCCGTTCCAGCGCGACAGAGGCCAGGTAGGCCAGCGACCGGAGCGACTGCACCCGTTCCGCCCCCAGGCCCCCAGCCTCCGGCGCGTACACCACCAGCACGCCGACGACCTGCCGCTCGATGACCAGGGGAAAGGCCCCCACCGCGCGATGGCCCTTGGCCAGCTCGCCTTCTCGCCAGGCGGGGTCCGCGGTGTCGTCGGCGACGAGGTCGTCCACCACCACCGGCGTCCGCGTCCGCAGCGCCTCGAGCGCCGGGCGGGAGCGCATATCCACCCGCACGGTCTCCTGCAGCGGGCCCAGGCTGTGCGAGTCAGAAGTCGCCCGGGCCACCGCCACGGCCTCGAGGCCGGAGGGCACGTCGGGGGCGTCGGAGGTGAGCCCCACCCAGGCCTTTCGCAGGCCGGCGCTCTCCACGGCAATGTCGCACAGGCGCTGGAGCAGGATGCCACTATCGGGATGCTCCTGCAGGGCCTGGGAGGCATAGTAGAGCACCTCGAGCTCGGCCAGGCGCCGCTGGAGGGCCCGCTCGGCCTCGCGCCGGCTGCTGATGTCGACGTTCACCGAGACGCCGCCCGCGGTGGCGCCCTCCGCATCGCGGATCGGCAGGGCATAGTTCAGGATCGTCTTGCGCCGGCCGTCGCGGGCCTCGATCTCGATCTCCTCGGCGATGGAGGTCTCTCCCCGCCGGATCGCCCGGGCCAGGGCCCACTCGCTCTCGGCGATCGCCTGGCCGCTGTCCGCCCACCTGGCAGGATAGTCAGTGTGGTAGCGCTCGGGAGAGGACGCCAGGGGCACGCCGCCCCAGATCCGGCGCCCGGCCTGGTTCACGGTGTGGATGCGGCCCTCGGCGTCGGCGATGTGGACGCCGACGGGCAGAACGTCGAGGACGGCCCGCAAGCGCGCCTCACTATCCTCCAGGGCCCGCCCCTGGAGCACCCGGTCGGTCACCTCGTGCCCGATGATCAGCACCCGGGGCGAGGAACCGTCCGCCTCGGGGAGCGGCACATAGTCCGCATCCCAGTACGTGCAGGCGGCCCCGGGGGTCATCACGACCTCCTGGGTGCGAAAGCGCGATGTCTCGCCGGTGCGGCTCACCTGGGCGACGCGATCGAGGATGGTTTGGGCGATGGGGCCCGGAAACGCCTCGCTGACGTGGCGCCCCGCCAACGGCACATCGCGCAGCAGGGTGGACGCCTGATAGGCGGGGTTGGCCAGTTCGAGTATGCCGTCCTCGGCGCGCATCACGGCGAGCGCCACGGACGAGGCGTCGACCATCACCTCCAGGAGCGTCCGCTGGTGGCGGTGCGCCCGGAGCAGCATCTCCTGCTCGGTGACATCCTGAAAGATGAGGGCGCAACGGTCCGCCGCCGGGCGGTAGAGATAGCCGCTGTAGAAGCGGCCCTGGATGGGGTCGCGGCGCTTGATGTACTGCGCCTCGTCGCTCTCGGCCATTCGGGTGAACGCGGCCGCCAGCGAGGGGACGATCTCGGGCACGTACTCTTGCACCGAACAGCCCAGGAGCGAACCGCGCTCGCGCATGGCCCGGGGTCCCAGGGCCTCTGCGGCGGGGTTGGCCTCCAGCACGCGGAAATCGACGATGGCGCCGCCGGCGTCGCGGACGGGCTCCAGGAGCAGAAAGGCCTCCTCCATGTACCGGAACAGGCTGCGCAGGCGCGCCTCGCTCTCGCGGATGGCGTCCTCGGCGGTGGGTTGCGGGGCCCCGGCCGCCCTCGGGCGGTGGCCTGCGGCGGCCACTGCCTGGCGAACGGCCGCGGCCAGGGCCTCCCGATCGCCGGCCCAAGCCCAAGCGCCCACGCCGGGCTCCCGGGCCAGGTCGCCGGGGTCCGCGGAGGGATCCGGCCCGACGAGCACGATCGGCAGGTGGCGATCCGCCGCGTGCAGGCCGCGCACGGCCTCCCGGGCGGCGGTTCCGTCCCCTTCCAGGGCGACGAGGGCCAGGTCGGCAGAGCCGGCCGGCAGGCGGTCGGTGGCATTCGGCGAGCACGCGCACCAGCTGGCAATGCGCAGGTTCGCTTGGCGGCAAGCGCGGAGGAGGGTGTCGGCGGTGTGAAGCGCGTCCGCGGCAATGGCAATGCGCAGCGGAGACGGCATGTTCCACATCCTGGGGAGGGAGGGGCGTTCTGCGCCTCTCAATAACGATCCGCCATCCGGTGGAAGGCGATGTGCAGAGTATAGACGCGCTCGCCCCTGCGTGCAAGCCGGCGAGATCGCGCGCTGCCCGCGCGCATAGGCGCCGTGGGGAAGGGTCGGCGCGTAGCGGTGGTTGGTTGGGCATAGAGGGGGGCGTTCGCGGGCCGTGTGCCCGCGCGCGTAGGCGCCGTGGGGAAGGGTCGGCGTGTGGCGGTGGTTGGTTGGGCATAGAGGGGGGCGTTCGCGGGCCGTGT
>JAAZBQ010000188.1 GCA_012513725.1 Chloroflexota bacterium | reverse complement strand
TCCTCGTGGACCGCTTCCTGGAGGACGCCTTTGAGATGGACGTCGACTGCGTCGCCGACGGAGAGTCGGTGCGCATCGGGGCCATCATGGAGCAGATCGAGCTCACCGGCGTCCACTCCGGGGACTCTGCCTGCGTCATCCCCACGGTGATGGTCTCGGAGGCGGCCCTCGGCACCCTCCGGGAATACACCCGCCGCCTGGCGCTGGGTCTGGGGATCGTGGGCTGTTTGAACGTCCAGTACGCCATGCTGGGCGATACCGTCTACGTCATCGAGGCCAACCCCCGCGCCTCCCGCACGGTGCCCTATGTCTCCAAGGCCACGGGAGTCCCCTGGGCCACCGTGGCCTGCCGGGTGCTGGCCGGGGAGCGCCTGGAGGACATGGCCGTCCCCGATGAGCCCCTCCTCCGGGGGCATTTCGTCAAGGAGGTGGTGTTGCCCTTCATCAAGTTCCCCGGCGAGCCCGCCATGCTGGGCCCCGAGATGCGCTCCACCGGCGAGGTCCTGGGCATGGACGACTCCTTTGGCATGGCCTTTGCCAAGAGCCAGATGGCCGCCGGCAACGCCCTCCCCACCGAAGGCGCCGTGTTCCTCTCGGTGAACGACCACGACAAGGAGACGCTCCTGCCCACCGCCCGGGAGCTGGCCGATTTGGGCTTCCGCCTCCTGGCCACCCGGGGCACCGCCCGGTGCCTGCGGGGGGCGGGGCTGGGGGTGGAGGAGGTGCTCAAGGTCTCCGAGGGGCGCCCCAACGGGGTGGACAAGGTGATCGACGGGGAGATCGCCCTGATCATCAACACCCCCCTGGGCAACCGCGCCTTTTCCGACGAGCACGTGTTGCGGGAGGTGGCCATCGCCAACGGGGTGCCGGTCCTCACCACCCTCTCCGCCGCCCGGGCCGCCACCCGGGCCATCGCGGCCCTCCGCGCCGGTACCCTCGCCGTCCGCTCCCTCCAGGATCGCTTTGGCGATGCCCGGTGAGGGGCAGGAGTAGGGGGAGGTAGCGATGCGAACGCGGGGTGCGGGGCGCGCGAGACCGACCGGGCCTCGCGCTGTGTCCCGCGCCTGTAGGGGAGTGCGCCATGCCGCCGGTTGAGGCTCCGGTGACGGTCCGCGACGTATGGCGCATCGCCCTCCCCCCGGGTACGCGCCTCCTCGGCGGCGACGCGGGGCTGGAGGCCCCCGTGGAGTGGGCCGCCGGCCTGCGCACCTCCTACCCCCTGTTCGGCGCCCTCCGCGAGGGTTATGTCGCCCTGGCGCGGCTGGCACTGCTGCGCGTGGCCGACCCCACCATCACCCCCGACGCGCTCCTGCGGGCCCTGCGCCGGGCGGGCGCCGCGGCGCTGGTGGTGGATGAGCCCCTGCCGCCGGCGGGCGGCGGCGACCCCGGCGCCCTGGCCGATAGTCTCGAGTTGCCCCTCTTCTGCCTGCCGGAGGGCGCCGATCTCCACGACGTGGAGCGGGAGGTCCTCCGCGCCCTCGTCGACCGGGAGGGCGCCCTGGCCCGGCGGGAGATGGAGGCGCACCAGCGCCTGCGCGACGCGTTCGAGCGCGGGGGCGCCCAGGGGGTCGTCGAGGAGCTGGCCCGGCTCACGGGGGGCCGCGTGGTGCTCCGGGATGGCAGCGGAACGGTGGTCGCCTCGGCGAGCGCCGGCGCCCGGGACCCCTCCCCTGCCGCGGAAATCCATCCCGTGCGCGCCGCCGGGCGGCTCCTGGGCGAACTGACGCTGGCATCCGGGAACGGGGAGCCCTCGCCGCAGGACGCCGTCTATGCCCGGCAGGCCGCGGAGGTCAGCGCGATGGGCCTCATCGATGCCCTCGCCCGCCAGGAGACCGAGGAGCGCCTCGGCGCCGACCTCATCGAGCAGGTCCTGGAGGGAACGTTGGGCGAGGAATCCCTGGCCGCCCGCCTCCGCCGGCTGGGCCACGCGCCCCCCTCCCCCGCCCGACACCTGGTGGTGGCGCTGGAGGGCCCCTCCGCCGGCGAGGACGTGGCGCGCCGGCAGGCCCTGGCCGCCGACCTGCGCTGGGCCGCGGAGCACGAGGGCGCTGCGGCCACCGTCGCCGAGCACGGCGGGCGCACATACGTCCTGATGAGCATGCCGGCCGAGACGCCCGACCGGCGCTGGCGGGCCTGGCTCCAGGAGGCCGCCGCGCGCCACGGGGATGCCGGTGTCTCGGTGGGAGTCAGCCGGCCGGTGGCGACGTTGGGCGAGCTGGGCCGGGCGGTCCGCCAGGCTGGCGAGGCCGCCGCGCTCGGGCGCCAGATCGCCGGGCGCCCGGGCCCTCACCATTATGACGAGTTGGGGCTGTACCGCCTCCTGGCCGGACTCCGCGATCAGGAGGAGTTG
>JAAZBQ010000991.1 GCA_012513725.1 Chloroflexota bacterium | reverse complement strand
GCAGCTTTACCGCCGCAAATCCCTCGGCCACGATCCCCTGCACCTGCTCGACGGTCTCCTCGGCGGAGAGCAGGCGGTTCGTCGCGGCATAGACCTGCACGCGATCGGCCGTGGCGCCGAGGAGCCGGTAGACGGGAAGCCCCGCGGCCTTGCCGACCAGGTCCCACATGGCGATCTCCAACCCCGCCGCGCCGTGGCCGGCATTCCCCGCCCGGCGCCCGCCCATCTCGGCCTCCCAAAAGGCGCCGACCTCGGTGGGGTCGCGCCCCACGACGCTCTGGGGATTGCGGTGCCCGCTGTAGGGGCCATAGCCCACCAGGCCGTCGTCGGTGGTGAGCCGGTAAAAGGCGAACTCGATGGTGCGGGCCAAGGCGCCGCGCGGCTCGGTCCACGCCGCGCGATAGGGGTGCGAGAGGGGGATGGGCTCCGGGCTGCGTAGTACGTCGACCTGGGCGATCTTCACGGTGACCTCCTTGCGCGCTGGAGATGGCGGCTGGCTGCGCTCCATGATAGCGCGCCCCCCGCGCCGCGCAAGGACGGCGCACCACGCGCTCTGCCTCCGATCCCGCGCATCCTGTCTCCGTTGCACCCGCCTTGACAGCGCCCCCGCCTTGTGCAGACTAACATTGACACGTCGCGTACCCGGCTCGCACCAGGAGGACACCCGATGAAGCCTGGATTCATGAGTTCCGTCTATCCGCAGCAGACCCTCGCCGAGCTGATCGCCACCGCTCGGCAGTATGGCTATGAGGGGATCGAGTTCCGCACCGAGTGGAAGCACGCCCACGGCATCGAGCTGGGCGCCTCGGAGGCCCAGATCGCCGAGGCTCGCCGGATGCTGGCCGATGCCGGCATCGGCGCCTCCTGCCTGGCCACCAGCGTGCGGTTCAACTCGCCGGATCCCGCAGAGCACCTGCCCCAGCGCGAGACGCTGAAGCAGTACGTGGAGCTGGCCGCCGCCCTGGGCGCGCCGTGCATCCGCACGTTCAGCGACAAGCTCCCCGAGGACTCGGACGCCGACCGGGAGAAGGTGCTGGGCCTGGCGGCAGAGTCCTATGCCGCGGTGGACGCGTTCGCCGGCCAGCATGGCGTCACCGTGCTGGTAGAGACCCACACGAACATGCGCGGCGACTGGGCCCGGGGGATCGTCGACGCCTCGGGCGCCGAACACCTCGGCGTCCTGTGGCACATCTTTCACCACCTCTCCCGGGGGCAGTCGGTGGACGAGGCCTATGGCTATCTCCGGGAGCACGTCCGGCACGTGCATTTCGCCCTCACCGACGACGTGTCGGATGCCGACCAGCAGCGCATGGTCGACCTGCTGACCCAGGACGGCTATGACGGGTACCTCTCCGTAGAGATCATCAACCCCCAGGAGCCCGCCGAGGTGCTGCGCCAGCACATCGACAAGTACCATACGTTGGTGGCCGCCTCGGGCCGGTAGGCCGCCCGGTGCCGCCCGGCGAGCGTCGGGCGGCACCCTTTCGCCGTGATCGTCGGGTCCCCCTGCTCTCCCGCCCGCCATAGAACGTCCGTTCCCCCTCAATCCCGAGATTTGACATCTCGCGTCAATGGACCGACACTACGGGGGTAGGGCATGTTCGCCCGCTACCCAGACCTGCACCGCATCGCACCGATACGGGTCGCCGCAGACCCACGCCGCCCATCACGCAGTCCTCCGCTCCGCCCCGTTGCACCACAAGTCG
>JAAZBQ010000990.1 GCA_012513725.1 Chloroflexota bacterium | reverse complement strand
GGCCAAGGCGGAGCAGAATCGGACGCGCGTCCACGAGGCGCTGGCTACTCGTACGGACGAGGTGCATCGGCGCTGCCGCACGACATAGAGGCGTGGGCCGCTGCGGTCACGATGGTGGGCGCCGCAGCCTGACTCCTACCCAGTTTCGTAACTGAGGGACCAGCGGGAGTGGAAGAGGGCCTGCACCTGCCGCTCGTGGGTCAGGAGCCAGGGCATCAGGAGAGCTCGGATGGCCAGGAAGACCAGGCTCACCCGGTCCTTGCAGACCTTCTTCCGTTGTCCCGACTTCTGCAGCTCGGCCCCCAGGAAGGTCAGGGCGTAGTACAACACCATCATCCCCAACAGCAGCTTCTCCACCCGCTCGGGGCGCTGCACCGCGATCCGGATGGTCTCCAGGTGCAGTTGGTCTTTGAGATCCCGGAAGAGCTCCTCGCACCGAAAGCGCCGTTCGTACCAGTGCACCGCCGTCTCCGCCCGGGAGAGGTTGGTGGCCAAGTACCAAGGCTCCTCCGCAGTGGCGTTGCGGGTGATGGCGATGTTCAGAGGGTAGCGGGCGGTCTGGTGGTAGCGGGCCCCCGGCCACCACAACTGCACCCCCTTGTCCACGGTGTACCCCCGCAGGCAGCCCCTGTGGGAACGATGGGATATCCAGACGTTGGTCTTGATGCGTACCACGTAGCGGACGCCCAGCTCCTCCAGTAACCGAAACAACGCCACCCGGGCATAGCCCCGATCAAACAACAACACCGCACGCTCCGGCTCCGGCAGCATCCCCACCACCTGGCGGAGGAACCGCTCCTCGATCTTGTTCTGGGACTTTTCCCGCCCCTCTTGGATGTCCGCATGGCGGAACAGCCGGAAGGCGATGGGCAACGCCCGCCCCCGGAAGGGGATGGAGGCCGCGGCAGCAGACTGCCGGAGCACCTCCCAGCGTCCGTCCAGGGTGGACTGATACCCCGTACGGGGCACTGATCGATGATGATGGGCAGGTACTGCCCCACCCGGAAGCGGGTCAAGAGGTACGAGAGCATCTGGGGAAAGAGGTCTGCCGGGGACCACTTGTCCGAGGCCACGAAGCGGTGGATGCGCTTGAGCTTGTGCTGATGGTCGGAGCGGGTGGGGACGGAGCGAGCGATCTCCGAGAGGGTCAGGTGGCCGTCGGGGATGCGGAGGATGCCGAGGGCCATGATGGCGAGGTTGCGCTGGCGGGTGAGGCGGAAGCCTTGGCAGAGGGATTGGCATTCCATGCCGCAGGACAAAGAAGAGGACCTTGCCGTATCCTAGCGTCACGGGCGCCTACTCCTTTCGGTTGTGCTGGTTACACAAACCTTAGGAGATAAGCGCCCGTTCTCCAAAAGTGAGTAGGAGTCAGGGAGCGCGGGGATCCGTGCCAATTCGTGGGCAACACGTGCAGTACAGGGATGGACAATGGGGGCACCGTGAACTATACTAAGAGCACACCGGCGGCACGATCGTGCCCCGCCTGCGGGGCGGCCGCCGGTGACCGGTGCACCGGCGGCGGGCCCATCCGTCACGGCGCGATGTGTGGGGGTTC
>JAAZBQ010000989.1 GCA_012513725.1 Chloroflexota bacterium | reverse complement strand
TCTCCGCGGCATAGATCGGCGTGCCGCTGCGCGCGGCGATGTCGATGGCCCGGTGGCTGGCGTACTGCGCCACCCAATACCCCTGCGAGATGGTCCCCTGCATGGGCCACAGGAGCGCGCCGGAGGCAGAGGGCACCTGCACGGGGGCGGCCGGCGCTCGAACCGGCGCCTGGGTGGGTGCCGGGCGTGGCGTGGGCGTCGGCTTGGGCACGTAGGGCTTTTCGCCGCCGGGGATCACCAACACCTGGCCCGCCCGCAGGTCTGCGGCGCTGGTCAGCTCGTTCCCCGGATAGGATAGGATGGCGGCCGGCTCCACCTTGTGCTTGTTGGCGATGGTCTCCAGCGAGTCTCCGCGCAGCACCGTGTACAGCGTGCCATCGACCGGCAGGATCTGGAGTTCTTGCCCGATGGACAGCATGTCGGGATCGTCGTCCAGGACGGGGTTGGACCACAGGATGGTGCTCACGTCCAGCCCGAACTGGTGGGCGATGCGGATGACATTGTCGCCGGATTGCACCGTATAGTGGATGATCGAGGTGCGCTTTTCGCGGCGAGGGGCCGCCATCGGCACGATGATGCCGCGCAGCGAGCGCGCCGTCCAGGGCAGTACGGCGGCTTCCATTGCTTGATCCGCAGGTCGTGGGGCCAACTGGCCAGACGCGGGCGCCACGGCCGCGGGGGCCTCGGGCTGCTGCCAGTCGATCGTGGGCACGTCCAGGGATAGCGAGTAGGGCCGCACCACCACAAAGAGTAGGATCAACGCCACGGCCAAGTGCCCCAGGCAGCGCGCTAGGACGGGCAACTGATCCAGGGGCAGCCGCACCGTGCGGCGGGGAATCCGCAGGGGACGCGGGCTGACAAGCGTACCAACCGCTGGTCGAGTGGTTGTGGGGGACGTTGGTCCTTGTACTGCCACGTTTCGCTACCCTCGTGATGATACGGGGACGCATGTGCGGTGCAGCGACACTACTACTTGTAGCAGACGACGCGGGCCGTGTCAACTGCCAGCGCTGGGTAGGCGTGGCCCCGTCGCCGACACGGCGCTTTGGCGTGGCTGGGGGGCGTATGTCGTAGGGGGCAGGGGGCTGACGTACGGCGGGTAGTGGGGCAGGGCCGCTGGCCCGCGCGGTGCACGCCCGGCGGGGCGGAGCGTAAATTCCGAGCGGAAAGCGCCGGGGAATGCAGAGGCCCGGGGCGCTGGCGCCCCGGGCCTCTTGCTCTCACTCGGTGACCGTGCGGAGCTGCGGGAAGAGGATCACCTCGCGGATGGAGGCGCGGTCGGTGTACAGCATCACCATCCGGTCGATGCCAAAGCCCAGGCCACCCGTCGGCGGCATCCCGTGCTCCATGGCGGTGAGGAAATCCTCGTCCATGGGGTGCGCCTCGTCGTCGCCCTCTTCCGAGGCGCGTCCCTGGGCCAGGAACCGCTCGCGCTGGTCGAGGGGGTCGTTCAGCTCGCTAAAGGCGTTGCCGCACTCGAGCCCGCCGACAAAGAACTCGAACCGCTCGACGAGGTGCGGCGCATCGGGCTTGCGCTTGGCCAGCGGCGAGATCTCTACGGGATAGTCGATGACGAACGTCGGCTGGATGAGCGCCGGCTGCACGCACTCGCCGAACAGCTCATCCACCATCCTGCCCCAGGTGGGCTGCTTGCCCGCGGGCAGATCGCGCCGGCGAATCTCCTCCCATAGCGAGGCGAGGTCGCTGTACGCCTCGATGTCGATCTCCGTCGCGTCCAGGATGGCCTGGCGCATCGTTATCCGCCGCCAGGGGGGCGTCAGGTCAATGACCTCACCCTGGAACTCGATCTGCATCTTGCCCAGGACGTTCTCCGCCACGGTGCTCCAGAGCGTCTCCACCAGGCGCATGATCTCCGTATAGTCGGCGTAGGCCTGGTACACCTCGATGATGGTGAACTCGGGATTGTGCTGAGTAGAGAGCCCCTCGTTGCGAAAGTTGTGGCCGATCTCGTACACGCGCTCCAGGCCGCCGATGATCAAGCGCTTTAGATACAGCTCATCGGCGATGCGCAGGTAGAGGGTCTGGTCCAGGGCGTTGTGGTGGGTGGTAAAGGGCCGCGCCGCCGCGCCGCCATAGATCGGCTGCAGGACGGGGGTCTCGACCTCTAAAAAGCCCCGCTCGTCGAGAAAGCGCCGGATCTCGCTGACGATCCGCGAGCGCCGCTCGAATACCTGGCGGGTCTCCGGGTTGGACATCAGGTCCAGGTACCGCTGCCGATAGCGGGTCTCCACGTCGCGGAGGCCGTGCCACTTTTCCGGCATGCCCCGCAGGGTCTTGGAGATCAGCCGGATGCCGCGCACCTCGACGGTGATCTCGCCGCTACGGGTGCGAAAGAGGGAGCCCTCGGCCCACACATAGTCGCCGATGTCCATGTCGCGCCGGAAGGCCTCATAGA
>JAAZBQ010000988.1 GCA_012513725.1 Chloroflexota bacterium | reverse complement strand
TGCAACTTTGACTGCCACTATTGCTCGAACGCCCACGTCGCCCGGTCGGATCCCGAGGATCTCCTGATCTATCCTCTCGAGCCGGAGCGCGTGGTCAAGTTCGCCAACGACTATGGCTGCCACAACATCGCCTTTGCCGTGAACGAGCCCACGGTGGCGCTGCCGACGCTGTTCGAACTGGCCGAGACCGCCCGCGCCGCGGGGTTCGCCGTGGGGGCGCTCACCAACGGGTACACCCAGCCCCAGATCACCGAGCGCATGGGGCGGGCGTTCGATTTCCTGAACGTGAGCATCAAGGGATTGGAGGCCGCCTTTTTCGCCCAGCACGTCGGCCTGCCGCAGGGCGAGGAGGGCGTGTCGCCCTCGGCGGTCGTGTTGCGCAACATCGCCGCCCTCCACAACCTGACCCATGTGGAGGTCAGCACCCCCGTCATACAAGGGGTGAACGACCACGAAATCCCGGCCATCGCCGCCGCCCTGGGCGCCATCGATCGGCGCATCCCGTGGCACGTCTTTCGGCTGCTGCCCGAGTACAAGATGGCCGCCTATGAGCGGCCCTCCATCGAGGCGGTCGTCGCAGCACTGGAGGGTGCGCGCCGGTCGCTCGACCATATCTACTTTGGCAATTTCGTGGGCTCCCAATGGGTGAGCACGACCTGTCCGTCGTGCGGCGCCCTGGCCATCGAACGGATCAACCTCAGTGGCTGCAGCTCCAAGGCGCTCTCCTACCACCTCGATGCGGCGCAGCGCTGCGGCCGGTGCGGCGCGGACCTGGGAGTCGCCGGCGCCGCCGTCACCTGGCACTCAAAGGATGGACCCGCATGGACCTCGGACTGATCGACGTGGTGGAATGGCAGACGACGGTGGACCTGCGCACGGGGCGCGCCGTCGAGGCAGAGCACCCGCTCCTGGACCTCGGCCGGCGCCTCGCCCGCGAGTACCCCTACCCCGGCGACCTGGCGGGCGGGGGGGACCGCTGGGTGACGGACGTGGCCATCGCCGTGGACCGGGCCTACCGCCCGGGGCTCATGTGCCTCGACTATGCCGGCCTCTACTTTCCCCCCATGTTCGGCCGGCGGGGCCTCGACGAGCAGGAGGCGAGCGTGGGCGCCACCTTCCGTGAGATCGACCGCCTGGTCGCCGAGACCGGCTTTCAGCCGGTGATCGTGGGGCTCGGCGAACTGACCCCCTGTTGCGGGCAGATCGATACGAGCCAGCTGGACGGCATGCCCGTGGCCGGGGGGATGTCGGTGCGCTACTGCGGGCTGAACCGCCCCTCCGCACGCGACCTGTCGTGGCTGGCGGCGCAGCCGGGCGTGGAACGCATCCTGCCGATCGGCGAGGTCCGTCGGGAACTGGGCGGATGCGGGGCCTTTTACGACGCCGCCCCCGAGTACATCGTCGCCGCACGGGAGGGGTGGATCTTTCGGGGGGTGAACACGGGCACCCGCAAGATCCATGCGCTGCCCGCTCACGACGCCACCATCCCGGTGCACGGGCTGCAGCGCCCGGTGGGGAGCCTCACCGAGATCGCTGCCGGCGTCCTGGAGATGGCCCAGGAGCGCCGAGTGGCGCTCATCCTGGTGGAGGCCGTGGGATGCGCGACGTTCCCCCTACATTTCGAGCCGGTAGACAACACCCGGGGCTGGTACCACTATGCCGTGGGCGACGCGCAGTACCTGGCGATCTCCACCGGCCGCCACTTTGTCGAGTTCCCCTATCCGCCGGGGTATCGCTATGAGCTGTACGACGACGAGGTCAAGCCCTACCCCTTTTCCGGCGTGTTCCGCGAGTTGCCGGAGGACGCCATCGGCCGGCGCTATCAGGGCCGCACCGCGGCCGTCGGCGCTCGCGCCGTGATGACCCACGGGGCGTTCGCGGCCGACATCACCATGGAGTGCTTTGTGCGAGCGCTGTACAACCATGGCGTGATGGCGGCGATCCACGTGCCGGAGGCATGACCCTCCCTCGGCGACGCGGCGCACACGCCGCGTCGCCGAGGGTCGTTCCTACGCGGATCCCCGACGCATGTGCCGATGCCCCGCCTTGCCATAGCGCACCGCCTGCATCTCGGCAGCGACCGAGACGGCGATCTCCTCCGGCGTGGGGCCGCCCACATCGAGCCCCACGGGGCAGTAGAGCGCTTCCCACGGCGCGCCATCGCCCAACTCCTCGCGCAGGCGGGCGGTGTGACCCTCGGCCTTGCGTGTCGAGCCGACCATCCCCACATAGGCGGGTTCCCAGCCCGCCGCCATGATGTGGCGCAGGGCGACATAGTCGTACTCGTGCGTCGACGTGGCCACAAAAAAGAAGCTCCCCGGCGGCACCGGCTCATCATCCAGGGCCGTATCGTACTCGGCGATGATCACCCGGTCGGCGCCCTCGACCGCGTCGGGATACTCGGTCCAGCGATCGATCATTGTTACATAATACGGTAACAGGCCGAGTTGGCGCGCCATCGCCTGGCCGACGTGCCCCCCGCCAAAGAGGAACGCATAGTGGCTGTGCCCGACCAGATCAAAAAACAGGGAGACGTGCGCCACCGGCGTGACGCCGGCGGGTTCGCCCTCAAGGGCGCGGTCGTCTGCCGTCGTGGTGTAGTGCACCAACCCGGAATGTTGCGTGGCGCCGAACTGGCGTGCCCTCTCGCGGGCCGCTCGCTCGAGGGCGCCGCCCGCGATCGTTCCCACGCGATCGCCGTTCCTCCGGACGAGCATCTTGGCGCCCACACGGGCCGCCGTCGCTCCCTGAACGGCCACCACCGTGACCAGCACGGCCCCCTCGCCGCGCCGTCGCGCCTGCACGACCGCTTCATACACCGCGTCCATCACCGACTCCTTTCCCCTGCGCCGTTCTCTGGCAGGGTTCCCTATCGTTGCACATCCCAGTAGACCAGCGCCGACCGCATGGACGGGGGCCACACCCATTCGCCGTCCCGATGGGTCAGGTGCTCCTCCAGCAACCCGCGCAGGTAGGCGTCGTGTGGGCTGGGGCCCTCGAGCCCCAACTTGCTCCTCATCTCCTGGAGCGCCTCGTCGATGGAGGCGTTCGTCCAGGCGCCCCAGGGGCCGGTGTCTTCCATCAGCACGTGGGCATAGATGTCCATGCCCATCAGCACGTTGTAGGCGACGCAAAAGTTTGGGCTATCGTGGGGTTGCCCCCACACGCGCTGAGCCGCCTGGGCCATGATGTTGCCGACCAGCGGCGCGCGCATCAACAGAAAGCAGCGCCGGCGGGTGACGCCCTCCATGCGCCGGACAAAGCGGGGCAGATCGGCCGCCCCATACATGGCGTG
>JAAZBQ010000987.1 GCA_012513725.1 Chloroflexota bacterium | reverse complement strand
CGCTCTTTAGTGGCGCGTTCCTCCTGTTCGTCGGGCTGCGGGTGCTGAACCCCGACCTCTGGCAGCCCTGGTTCGGCGGCGAAAAGCCGATGGAGATGGCCTTCCTGAACGCCATCCTCCGATCGGCCCACATGCCCCCCTACGACCCCTACTATGCCGGCGGCACCATCAACTATTACTACTATGGCCAGTTCCTGACCGCCTTTCTCATGCGCCTCGCCGGGGTGCGGGCGGAGGTGGGGTTCAACCTGGCAGTGCCCACGCTGTTCGCGCTGACCGTCTCGGGATCCTTCGTGCTGGGGTACCACCTCGCCCCCGCCGGCAGGTGGGGATCGGACGGGGCGCGCTCGCACCGCCTAGCGGCGGGGCGCCTGGCGGCCGGGATCGCCACGGTGCTGCTCGTGGCGGTGCTCGGCAACCTCACCACGCCGGTGCAACTGGCCGGGCGGCTGGCCGAGATCGGCGGCGCGCCCCAGGCCCAGGAGGCGTTCCCCTGGGGAGACCTCCCCGCGGCCGGCGCAGGGTTCCTGCGGGTAGCGCGGGGAGAGGCCGGGGCGCCGCTGCTCGACTATTGGCAGCGCGCCACCCGGGTGATCCCCCACACCATCAACGAGTTCCCCTTCTTTTCCTTTCTCTTTGCCGACCTGCACCCTCACATGATCGCCATCCCCTTTACCCTGCTGCTCATGGCCCTCCTGTGGACCTGGGTGGCCGGGGCCGCGGGCGAGGACTGGCGGACGCGGGCGCTCCGTTGGGCGCTCCTGGCGCTGGCCTTGGGCGCGTTGGGGCCCACGAACACCTGGGACTTGCCCACCTACGGGGCGTTGGATGCCGCGGGGTTCCTCTACCGGGGCTACCGCGCGGCGGGGCGTCGCGGCCTGGCCCGCGGCGCCCTGGGAGCGTTGGGCCTGGGCGTGGTCGCCGTGCTCCTCTACGCCCCCTACTATGCCCACTATCGGCCGCCCGCGCTGGGAGTCGGCGCAGTGCCTGCCGCCGCACGGTCGCCGCTGGGCCCCTGGCTGACCGTTTGGGGAACGCACCTCTTCCTGGCTGCCTCCCTCCTCGGCGCGATCCTGCTCGGAGGCGGGTCCGTCGCGCGGCGCCTCCTGCCCGTCGCCGACCGGCGGGGCGTCGGCGGAACCTGGCGGCGGCTCCGCGCGTTGCACCGTGGGGCCCCTTGGACATTGGGCCTCGCAGCCGCGGCGCTCCTGGCCGGCGCGGTCGCCGGGCTGGCCCTGGCGGTCGCCGGCGAGGCGCTGGTGGGCCTGCTGGCGATGCTCCTCGGCGCGGCGCTGGCAGCCCTGGCGACCGCCTGGGATCGCGAACAGGTCTTCCGCGGCGCCCTGCTGGCGTTGGGGATCGCCATCGTCCTGGGGGTGGAGGTCCTCTACCTGCGGGATTTCCTGGACGGCGGGGAGTGGCGCCGGATGAACACCCTGTTCAAGTTCTACATCCAGGCCTGGGTGCTCCTCTCGGTGGCCCTGGGGAGCGCCCTCCCGGCCCTGTGGGCGCGGGTCTACCGGCGGCCCACGGCCGCAGGCGTGGCCTGGATGGTCGCGGCCAACGTGCTCCTGGCCGCCGCGGCGTCCTATGCCCTCTGGGCGGTGCCCCAGCGAGTGGAGGAGCGCTTTCCCGGCGAGCGCCCCGCCCGCGGCACCCTGGACGGCACGGCGTTCATGAGCACGGGAGTGTACCACTGGCCAGATCCCTCCCGGCCGATCGACCTCTCCTACGACCGCGAGGCGCTCGCCTGGCTGTGGGACAACGTGCCCGGCACACCGGTGGTCGCCGAGGCGGGGGTCGGTTACTATCGGGAGGGAGGGTTGCGGGTGGCCTCGTTCACCGGGCTGCCCACCATCGTCGGGATGCACGAGAACGAGCAGCGCCCACCGGAGGAGGTAGCGGCCCGCCAGCGCGACGCTGAGCGCCTCTTTGCCACGACCGACGTCGCCGAGTTCCGCGCCATCGCCGCGCGCTATGGCGTGCGGTACGTGTACGTCGGGCAGTTGGAGCGCATCGTGTACCCTGCCGCCGGCCTG
>JAAZBQ010000187.1 GCA_012513725.1 Chloroflexota bacterium | reverse complement strand
GTCACCTCGTTGGCCTCGGCGGCGGCGATCATGCGGTCCGCCTCCTGCAGGCTCAGGGCCATGGGCTTTTCCACCAGGACGTGGCAGCCGGCCTCCATCCCCTGGATGGCCAGCGCCGCGTGGGATGCCGGCGGCGTCAGGACGTGGAGGGTATCGGGGCGCTGCTCGGCAAGCATCGCGCCGAGATCGGTATACGGCGTCGCGCCGTCGCTCATCTGGGCGAGGTCGCGGGCACGCCAGACGTCGCGGTCGCAGACCCCCACCAGTTCCACATCCGTCAGGTTGCGCAGGGCGCCAAGGTGCACCCGTGCGATCTCGCCACATCCCACGATCGCTGCTCTCATGGTATCTGCCTCGCCATCGATGATTCGCCGTTCAGCACCTGGTGATACACCTCCAGCACCCGGTCGGCGGCCCAGCCGACATCAGCGGTGGCAATGCGGGCACTGCCGTTGGCTCGGGCTCCTCGCTCCAGCACCCTGCCCAGATAGTCGGCCAGCACGGCCGGATCGGCCGGCGCCACGTAGGACTGCTCGACGCCTTCCAGCATCGCCCGCACGTCACCGACATCGGTGGCGACGATGGGCAGGTGGCTGGCCAACGCCTCGCGCACCGCCACCGGAGAGCCCTCGTGCCGGGAGGTGAGGAGCATCGCGTCGCAGGCATTCATGTAGCGGGCCACCACGGGGTGGGGCTGGTCATGCACGGTCACCAGCCGCACCTCCCGTCCCGCCGCGCGCACCCGCCGCACCACTTCCTCGGCCAGGTCGTACCGCTTGACCGGGCGGGCTGGATCCCAGGGAAAGAGCACCAGCGACTGGTCCTCCGGGAGCCCCAGCTCCCGCCTCGCCTCCTCCTTGGGGCGCCACGTGAACACGTTGGGATTCACGCCAAAGGGGATCACATGGGCGTCGGGCCGGCCCGAGGCCTCGCGCATCGCCTCGGACATCACAATGACCCCGTCGGCCCACCGGGCCACCAGCCGGCCAATGCGCGCCTCACGGGCATCCAGGAGGTCGGAGCCCCGAAAGGTGACCACCACCGGGTAGCGCCACTGGAAGCGAGCGGCCAGGCCGCAGTACCCATAGTAGCCGTGCACCAGGTCGTAAGGCGCCCGGGCCAGCGCCCTGCGGAGGACATCGGCCGCAGCGCGCAGATAGTTCGTGCGACTGCGACGATCGATGCGCAGCAGGTCGACCTGTACTCCCCGCTCGGCCAAGGCCTCGACCTGATCCTTGATGGAGGGCGTGTCGCCCGGCGTCTGGGCGGTCGGATAGGTATTGGTAACGGTCAGTACGCGCAGGCTCACGAGACCACCCTCCGCTCGCTCTTGCGGCCCTGGACTCCGGCCAGTCGCTCGATCCCCTGCCGTAACGCCTCCCCCAGGCGGCCGGCCGAGGCGGCCCAGGTGTAACGTGCTGCAGCGCTGGCGGCGCGGGTGCCCATGGTCTCCAGTTCTTCCCGCCTCCGCCAGACGCGCTCGAGCGCCTCCACCAGGCCCTCGAGCGAGGGATCCTCGGCCCAGAACACATAGTCGTCACCACCAACCACATCGGTGTGGCAGACGATGCGCGTGGCCAGCACC
This sequence comes from Chloroflexota bacterium, assembly GCA_012513725.1. Lineage (GTDB taxonomy): Bacteria > Chloroflexota > Anaerolineae > UBA1429 > UBA1429 > JAAZBQ01. The sequence continues at coordinate 19,555 of JAAZBQ010000187.1, read as the reverse complement.
GGCATCCCGGCCCCCATGTACTCGAACATCTTGATGGGGCTGGACACCCGGAACCGCTCCTCGTCGGGAAAGGGCAGCACCCCGACGTGCGCCGTCGCCAGAACGCGCGGCACCTCCTCGTGAGACACGGGAGAGAGCACCCGCAAGCGTCCATCCAAGTGCGCGGCCAGCGCCCGCAGTTCGGCCTCACCGTCGCCACTACCAATGGCGGTGAACTCGAACGCCATGCCCCGGGAGGACGCCTCCTGCACCGCCCTGGCGAGGCCGGTCAGGTTGCGCTCGGGCACCAGGCTGCCCGTGTAGATCAGGCGCACCGGCTCCCCCGGGCCCGGCCAGCGCCTGGCGCCACGAGCGGCGGAAAAGCGCGGCAGATCGACCGCCGAGGGCCACGTGCCCAGCAACTTGTCCGTCGGCACCCGCAGCACTTTGGCCATGCGCCGGGTGATCACCGTGCGGCCGTCGGCCCAGCGGTTGCCGAAGCGGTTCATCCAGCCGTAGAACGCCCCGCGCAAGCGGTCGCGCCAGGTAGCGCGCTCCGGGGCCACCATGGGCAGCGTGCGGGTGTCCATCACGAACAGCGGCCGCGGGCGTCGGAGCAGCCGCCCGACCGCCGCCAGGGGCAGCAGCCAGGGGGTAGACATCTCGTGGAACAGCGCCACGTCGATCGATCGCCACCCGCGCAACAGCAACCACGCCACCCGGGCGTGAAAGACCGCCTGGCCCAACAGGTACAGCCGGGGCTTGCCCAGTGGCCGCCACTGCACGTTCCCCGGAGCCGCGGTGTCCGGCGGGTCGGCGGTGACCAGTGTCACGTCCCACCCCTGTCGGCCCAGTTCCTGCGCGGTCTCGATCCACGTGGCCTGATCCAGCGCCCCAAGCAGCGCCTGGGTGTACACCCACACAATGTGTGCCCGCGCTGGCTGGCGCTCAGCGGTCACGATGTACCTCCGCCCGCACTGAAAGCAGGGACACAGCAGGCGGACGGGCCAGGCGCGGCTCCGCGAGCGCGTACCCCAAGAGTGCCCAGTACACCAGCATGGCCACCCGGATGGTCCAAGACGTCGTGTACCACAGCCATACCGGCCACAGGACGGTGAACATCAAGAGGGCGTAGCGCAGCCACAGCAGATCTGAATCGGGGTAACGACGGGTATCGGCGTACAGCGTCCAGCCCGCCCAGATCAGGAACCCTCCCATGACGAGCATTCCCACGACTCCGAGTTCTTGCATCATCACCAACATGCTGGTGCCCACCGACAGGCCCAACGGTCCCCCGGAGAGGCCGGCACCCGAGGACCCCAGGGTCCGGCTCTCGCCGCGCGCGCCGAGGCCCATGCCAAAGAGCATCGTGAACGGATCGCGGCTGATCTCGCGCCACCCATAGACGAGGGCATAGTTCCGGCCGATCTCGTACACATAGCGGCCATCGACGATGGTGCGGTTGGCGGTGCCCAGGTAGCGATCCAGCGTACTGAGCTGCAGGTACTCGCTCAGCGCGCGGGTGTTCCGGGTGCTGGATACCACCGCGTCGTAGGCCACCACAAAGAGCCCGGCCACCAACAGCAGCGCGAGGACGTACAAGAAGAGCCTGCCCAACCGGCGGTGCCTCCACGAGTAGATGGTTGCGGCGAGGAGCCCCAGGGCCAGCACCGTCGGCAGGAACATCTTGATCTCGCCCAGTACGCTGGCGATCATCGACAGCATCAGGATGGCAGCCAGCGTCTTCCATTCACCGTTCGCCAGCCACATCCCCAGCCCCATGGATACCATCAGGGCGATGAACAGCATCAGGTTGGCGGTCCCATGGCGGCCGAACAACCCCGCCAGGTGATCGCCGGGGGTCTCACCGGTCAGGAACTGGCCGATCTGCACGATCACCACCGCGACGAGCGCCGCGATGAGCCCCCGGCGAACGGTCTGCCCCCAGTCCTCCGGCCAGGCGTCGCGGGTGTAGGCGTACAAGCCCACCATCGGGTACTGGAACATCACCCACCAGCCCCAGGCGGTGGCCGTGATGCCCTGGCCGTGCAGGTAGCCCACCGCTCCGCCGATGGCAGAGAGCGACAGGATGAACAGCACGCTGCCCGGCACCCGATCCTGCTGCATCATCTGGGCCACGGCCAGCACCATCATGCCCGCCAGCGCCCCGTGAGAGAGCCACCGCACGACATCGGGAAGCAGGCCCTTCCAGATCAGGAACGGTGTGACCAGGTCCACGAGAAACGCGGTCAGGAGCAGGGCATCGATCCCGGGCGCGGCCGCCGTCGGGCGGGTCTGTGCGCGGGCTGTGGCCCGCGGACCCAGCGCCCACTGGGGTTTGGTCTGGGGCCAGGTCATGATAGCGCCACCCCCGTAGTGCCGTGGCCGGCGGGCTCATAGGGCCATCGATCCAGCACCTGTTCCAGCGCCCGCCGGTACCCTTCCCCTACTGCTCGGGCCGCGTGGCGCTCGTGACGACGCCTGCCGCCCTCCTGCAGCCGCGCATAGAGGGCCGCGTCCTGGCACAGGGCGTTGACCGCGTCCGGCACCTCCTCCGGCCCATCCGCCACCAGCGCGTCCACGCCGTGCTCGAACGCATAGGCGTCGTGAGAGGCAATCAGGGGGGTACCGGTCCCCCAGCAGTCACCGATGAACCCCCACCCTCCCCGCACCACCGGCGTGTAGGCGCAAAAGGAACCGCTCAGGAGGTGCAGAACCTCGGGGCGCGTCAGGCCGGTCATGTGCCGTACCCGTTCCGCGTAACGCGCTCGGAGATCGGCCACCAGATCGGTCTCGCCACCGCCTACCAGGACGAACTCTCGCACCGGCGTGTGCTCCAGGACAAGCGGCACCGCAACACGCAGCTCGGCGGTGTTCTTGAACTCGGAGAAGGCCCCCACGTAGGCGGCCCGAAGATCAAGACGGCTTGGGGCCGGCTCATAGTCGCCCAGTTCGCTGCACCACGGGACGTGCCACACCGGCACCCCCCGGCATGCCAGCGTGTCGAGGTAGGGAACGTCGGCGGGGTTGCAGGTGATGACCCCCGTAACGCGCCGAAGGAGCCAGGGCCAGAAGGCGCGGCCCCACGTGGGAACTCCCAGGAAAGGCCAGAGGAGCTGCACGCGCCGCCCCCCAGCGCCGCCCTCGGCCAGGGAGCGGGCAAACTCGGTCACCAGCAGGATCGGCGCCGGCCAGTCGTTCTGGAGGCAGAGCGTCAGGCGCATGTTCAGCTCCTGCTGGCAGACCAGGACATCGGGGCGCGAGGAGGCCAGCACCTGCCGGCAGGCGCTCTGCTGCGCCCGCGGATGCCACATCATCTCCTGGAAGCTGTCAAAGAGGCGGTAGATGCGCACGCCGCAAAACTCCTCATAGTCCGAGGAGGTCTCGACCGACTTGGAACGATTCTGGCGGGCGGTGATCACCGCCACATCCATGCCCAGTGACGCCAGATAGGCCGGCACGTGGGCGCAATCGTTCACCTGTGGGTTCAAGCCGGGGTACACCATCAGCACGCGCACTAGACCTGTCTCCGACCATCCGATACTCGGCTGGCGACCCGTGCCTCCATAGCGTGGGGGGCCGGCTCCTCGCGCACCAAAGCGCTCAGGAGTCGCTCATAGTCGCGGACGAGCCGGTCCACGCTGTGGTGATCCTGCGCGTACATGAGGGCGCGGCGGCCCATCGCCATGCGCACGGCGTGGTCATCCATCAGCTCGTCGACATCGCTCTCCAGCGCAGCCATATCAGGGGACGACCGCCCGATGCCCTCTCGCTCGGGGATGCCGTCCAGGTCGAACCCCAGGCTTACCGTGGGCACCTGGCGGAACCAGGCCTGCAGAAACGAGTTGCCAAAGCCCTCAACGGGCAGGCTGGTATACAAGAGCAGATCGCTGGCCCCGATCAGCGCGTTGACCTCCTCGATGGGCCGGGGCCCCAGGTACTCTAGGTTGGCCGGCGCACTCGACAGAGCCCGCGTGATACGCCGCCCATAGCGGCCGCTGGCCATCCGCCCGATCATCAGAAACCGGTAGCGGGGCAAACGCCGCGCCAGTTCGATGAACACCTCGGGCCGCTTCCAAGGCTTCAGGTTGTTCACCCAGATCACCTGTCCGGAGGGCTCCCGGTGGATCTCCTCCGGCGGGGCGGCCGGCGAGCTGTTGTAGATCGCCGTCACCGGGTGACGCGGGTACCGGCGCCGTATCCGCGTGGCCAGGTCCTCGGTGTTGCACACGTGCATCGCCGACTGACCGATCGCCCGGAACCCCCGCCAGTGCATGAGCACCTCGCGGGGCAAGCGGCTGCGCAGGAGCGGTGACGTCTCGCGGACGTGGCAGGATACCGAGATGGCGGGGACGCCCATTTCCCCGCTGATGGGCACCATGATGGAGAGCTCGTCAAAGGAGCGCGTATAGGTCACCTGGGGGCCAAAGGCTTCCACGGCATCGCGCACCCGCGCGCGGTGCCTGTCGACGCCGCTGGCCCGCCAGCCCCGCAGACGGCGCACGCCGACGCCTGCGTCGTCAAAGGCGTCCTCCTCGCTGGCATTCACACCGAGAAAGCGCACCTCGTGGCCGCGGGCGGCCAGCCCCCGAGCGATCAACAGCGTCTGGTATTCGGCGCCACCCATGTTCGACCGGGGGTGGTCTCCGGTTACTAGCAGTACGCGCATCAGAATATCCCCCAATGGGCCGAGATGACCTGGCCCCAGGCGGCGGTAGGCCCAGCGTGGAACATCGAATGTGCCACCCGAGGGCGGGGTGCTAGGCCCCCCCAGCCCCTCGACCCGCCTCGATGCTCAGCGGCCCCTCTTCGACCTCGAGCGCCTCGCTCAAGGCGGCCACCACGCGGTCGATCTGCGCCTCGCTCAGTTCGGCGTACATCGGCAGCGACAGGATCTGCCGCTCGTACTGCTCGGTCACCGGGAAACTGCCGGCCGAGTAGCCCAGGTCGCGGTACGCCGGCTGCTCGTGGATCGCCACGGGGTAGTGAATGCCGCTGCTGATGCCGCGCTCGGTCAGCCGTTGCTGCACCGCGTCGCGGTTCTTTACCCGCACGACGTAGAGGTGGTACACCGGCTCCGCATAGTCGGGCACCTGCGGGGTCACCAGCGGCAGGTCAAGCATCTGATCGTACGCGCGAGCGTGGGCCCGGCGCGCGGCATTCCACTCGTCGAGGTGGCCCAGCTTGACGTTCAGCACCGCGGCCTGGAGCGAGTCCAGGCGCCGGTTGAACCCGCGCAGCATGTGGACGTACTTTTCCTTCTGCCCATAGTTCCGGTACATCCGCACGGCCTCGGCGGCCTTTGCGTCGTTGGTCACCACCATGCCGCCGTCGCCATAGGCGCCGAGGTTCTTGGCAGGGTAAAAGCTGAACGCCGCTGCGTCGCCCAAGCCCCCCACCCGGCGCCCCTTGTAGCGGGCTCCGTGGGCCTGGCAGGCGTCCTCGATGACCACCAGGTCGTGCCGTCGGGCGATATCGAGGATGGGGTCCATATCTGCCGGCTGCCCGTAGAGGTGCACGGGGATGATGGCCTTGGTGCGCGGCGTGACCGCCCCCTCGATCTGGCCGACGTCGATGGTGTAGGTGTCTGGGTCGGCATCCACAAGCACCGGCTGTGCGCCGACGTAAGAGATGGCCAGGGCGGTGGCGATGAACGTATTCGCCACGGTGATGACCTCGTCGCCCGCCCCAATGTCATAGGCCCGCAGGGCCAACTCCAGCGCCGAGGTGCCAGAATCGACGCCGATCGCGTGCTCCGCCTCAGAGTAGGCGGCAAAGGCCTGCTCGAACTGCGTTACCTCTTGACCCAGGATGAACCCCGAGCTCCCCAGCACCCCGGCGATGGCCTCCTCAACCTGTACCCGCACCGTGGCGTATTGCGCTCCCAGATCCACAAAGGGAACCTGCCCGTCCATGTTGTCCCTCCCCTTATGCTACAGCAATGGGCGCTCCACGCCCGGCGATCGATCGATCCACAGCCGTCATCACGCGTACCACATCCAGACCGTTCCGGCCATCCGTGAGCGGCTGGCACCCGTCGTAGACAGAGTCGAGAAAATGCTGGCACTGGTTCTTGAGAGGCTCACTCACGTCCAGCTTGGGAATGATGATGTCGCCATCGCGCATCAGGAGCTGGTGCTCGCCATACCCCGTCACAGAGGGCTCCACGGGCTTGACGCCCTTTTCAAACACCCGAACGGGTCCTTCCGAGTCCAGATCGTTGAACACGATGCGCTTGTCAGAGCCCACCACCACCACTTCGCGCACCTTGTGCGGATCGGCCCAGGATACGTGCGCCTGGCCCACCACGCCGTTCGGGTAGCCAAGGGCCAGGAAACCAAAGGCCTCGTGGCCATCGCCCAGGGGCTTGGCGCCGACGGCGCTGACCCACTCGGGGGCGCCGTCCATCAAATAGTTAAAGATGGAGACGTCGTGCGGCGCCAGGTCCCACAGGGCGTTCACATCGCGGCGGATGGGCCCCAGGTTGGTGCGCCGCGAGTACATATAGTAGACGCGTCCTGCCTCTCCCCCACTGAGGAGACTCTTGACCTTGCGAATGCCGGCGTTGTACAGGAAGGTGTGTCCCACCATTAGCTTCAGGTTGCGCTTGGCCGCCAGCTCCAGCAGGCGCTCGCCATCCGGCACCGTGGTGGTCATCGGCTTTTCCACCAGCACGTGGCGGCCCGACTCCAGGGCGCGGCTGACCATCGCATAGTGGCTAGACGCCTCGGTACACACCACCACCGCATCCACCTGGCTGAGGTTCAGCAGCTCGTCCACGCTCGAGCAGACCGCCACCTCCGGGAAGCGCTGGCTGGCCTCGAGGAGCCGCTCCTCGCGCCGGTCGCAGACCACCGCCACTCGAGAGCCGGCCAACTCTGAGAACACCCGCACATAGTTCATGCCCCAGTACCCGACGCCGACGATCCCGATCCCTAGCTCTCTCATCGCATCACCTCACGCTGCTCCTCGTCCAGAGATCCACGCCGGAATCGTCTGCCACAGGATGCGCAGATCGAGCGTCATGGACTGGTGCTGGATGTATTCCACATCCAGTCGCGTCATATCGTCTACACTGCCATGTCCGCGCATCGCCACCTGCCAGGCCCCGGTGATGCCGGGGGTGGCCAACAGCCGCGCCATGTGCCGGGGCTCGTACTCCTCTACCTCGTACACGGGTACCGGACGCGGCCCCACCAGGCTCATCTCGCCCCGCAGCACGTTGATCAACTGGGGGATCTCGTCCAGGCTGGTGCGCCGGATCACCCGGCCCACCCGGGTCACCCGCTTGTCCCTGCGCAGGTCGCCGACCTTGTCGTGCCCGTTGGATGATCCGTTCCCATTGTTGCCGTTGATCCAGGAACGAACGTACTCCTGGTGCACCGAAGAATCGGCATCCTCGAACATCGAGCGGAACTTGAGGAACATGAACGGTCGCAGGGTGCCCGTTCTCCACGAGTACCCCATGCGCTCCTGCGAAAAGATGATCGTCCCCCGAGAGTCGATGACGATGGCCAGCGCCACCAGCAGCATGATGGGGGAAAAGACGATGAGGCCTACCGCGGCGACGAGCAGATCAAAGGTCCGCTTGGCCACGTAATACCAGTAGCGCTCCGCAATCCGTTCGGGTTCCGTTCGCACAGCCTGCCAACGGTAGAGTTTCTGGCGCGCCGTCTGCACTCTGTCCATCGGTACGATTCCCTCACTCTATCAGCACCCACCCAATTTCGCGCGCAGCGCAACCGGCAGACAACCTCACCGGTCAGCTGCGCACATGAGTCCGTTTGGCCTCCACGCCAGAGGGTTGGTAGTGATAGTAGGTCCCATAGGCTCCATCGCCCGACTTGGCCCGGTTCAGCACGGCGCCCAGCACGCGTGCGCCCACCTGCTCGAACCGCTGCAGGGCGGTCTGCACCTGACGATCCGTCGTCACGGCGCGCGCCACCACCAGGATGACGCCATCCACCAGCGGCGCCAGCCCCAGGGCATCGGATGTAGCCAGCACGGGGGGGCTATCAAAGAGGACGATGTCCGATTGCTCCACGAGATCGGCGACCAACGACTGCATGCTCGAGGAGCTGAGGAGTTCGGCGGGGTAGCGGGGCAGGGGGCCGCTGGTCAGCAGACTGATGCCCGGCACCTTGGTGCGGCGGACGGCGGTGGTGCCGCCATCGCTGCGGCCCAGAATGACGCTCGACAGACCGATGTCGTTCGCCAGCCCAAAGGCGCGGTGCAGGCTCGGGCGGCGCAGGTCGCCATCGACGATGGTGACCCGGCGGCCTGTCTGGGCGATCACTTTGGCCAGGTTCACCACCACGGTGGATTTTCCCTCGCCCGGGAGGGCGCTGGTCACCAGCAAGCTGCGGGGCCGCAACCCCGCCTCTGCCGTGGCCGACAGCAAGATGCTCCGCAGCGCCCGGAAAGCCTCTCCTGCCGGGCTAAGCGCGGGGCCGCCCACCAGCGGCTCATCGTCCTCGAGCACCGCCACCTGGCCGCGGGCATCGCGTCCAGAGGAAAACGCGGGCACCGAGCCGAGCACGGGAACGCCCGCGGCCTCGAGGTTCTCCGCCGTGTGAATGCTGCGATTGAGGTTGTCCACCAGGAACGCCAGCGCCGTGCCCGCGCTCAGCCCGACGAGCACGGAGAGGATCATGTTCAGCTGCACCCGCGGCTTGCTGGGGCTGCTAGGCGCCACGGCCTCTTCGACGATGCTGATGCTGTTCTCCAGCAGGCGCTCGCGGACGCGCGCCGCGTCGTACTCGTCCAGTAGCATGGCGTATAGCTGCTCCTGCGCGCTGATCCGCGCGCGCAGATCCTGCACCTCCTGCGAGCTCTCCGCCGTCTCTCCGGCATCGATGAGCACCTGCATGCGGGTGCGGTTGGCGTCCATGCTGCCCTCCAACGCCAGCAGTTGCTCCTGGAGTATCTCCCGCGCGCTCTGTCCGGCGCCGGAGTAGATCCGCTGCCCCTCCTCCCGGAGGAGATCGGCCAGCGTGTTGGCCACGTCGCGGGCCACCTCCGGCCGTGAATGCTCGACGGTGATGCGGAGCAACTCGGTGTTCGGCAGCGTTTCCACCTGCACGGCACTCGACAGAGAGCCGGGAGAGGTGTCGAGGCCCAGACGCTCGATCACCTGGGCCGTGTACGCGCGACCCTGCAAGAGTTCGACGTACGTCGTCATCACGCGATCGGCGTAGGTGATCGAGGAAAAGTCGCCGGAGGGATCCATCACGCGGGCGATGCGTACCAGGGAGGAGGCGGAGTAGATGGGGGTCATGAGCCGCGTCAGCACGCCGACGGCGGCGATCGTCACGATGGTGACGGCCAACACGATCCATTTCCGCCGATCGAGCACGGCGAGGTAGTCTCTTACTCTCATCGTTCCTATCGCTATCTGCGCCCGGTGGGCGCACGGCGGGACCTCTCGTGGCCGCGCGGCAGAGATGGTGGCGATAGGTACATGAAGAGAGGATGTCGAGCGCTGGACTGCTGCCAGACGCGCGGACACCGGGCGATACCCACGGTATTGCTACACATCAAGGCACCGGAGGCAGCGGGTAGTCAGTGCCTGTTCCTGAAGAGAAGGTGTTGCCTCAGCGGGCAGGATGGGATGAGGCTCACGAGAGCGAGGGGAGATCGGGTGGCGAGTCGCCGATGCTTCTAATCTCTAGTATACAGGATCATGTCCCTTTTGTGGTAACGATCAGGTATACGCTCGGTTAAATCACTTAACCTTCGTCGACTAGGGCGCCGAGAAGACCAGGGTGTACGGCTCGGACTGGCCGCCGTACGAGCGGTGGTACACCTGCACATAGTAGCGGCCCGGCGAGAGCACGCCGGTGATGATCTGCTCGTCGGCTGCGCCCAGCTCGCCCGAGTACGCCACGAGCGTCAGAGCAGCGTCGCGCAGCACCAGGTCGCTGTTGTGCCCGTCGGGGATCCCCGTCAGGCGCAGGTCGAGCGCCGCCGGCTCGGTGAGCTCCAGGTAGTAATAGTCCTGTGGGTCGTCGGCGCTGTCGGCCCGCCCCCGATAGGCGATGTCGGCCACGAGCGGACCGTTCGCCTCTTGCAGGGCCGCGTCGTTCGGCTCTTGCTCCCACCAGACGTCGGCGTGCACCGCCGCGGACCAGGGGCCCACCACGCCCCAGATGCTCCGGCTGCGCGCCCGGTACCACCGCCTCCCGGCGCCGCGCCCGGTGATGACTACCCTGGGCTCCGGCCCTTCGTACACCACGCTGGCATCGGAGAACGTGGGGCCGGTGGCCTCCTCGATCAAGTATGCCTCCGTCTCCTCCACCGGGCTCCAGGCCACCTCATAGTCGCCGTCTCCGTCGGGGTTCTCGATGGGCAGCAGCGTCGGGCCGCCGGGCGCCGGAGGCCAGCGCAGCAGCAAGAGCGGCAGCGCGATCCATCTGCCCCGTTCCCGCCGCAAGGCGACCCGGACGTTCGGGGCGGACAGGCCGTCGTAGCCGGGATCGACGCTCAAGGCCGGCCCCACCTGAATGGTGCACTCGCCATCCCCCGTTCCCGCGTCACTGTCTGCGGCCTGCACCGCCACGGTGACCCCCTCGCGCCAGGTGGATGGGCCCAGATCGACCGGAGACGGGAGCACACGGCAGGCGCCGCCGATGACGCTCAGCGGGATGCGGACCCACGCGGAGGGTCGGGTAGCCAGGGTGATGGTCAACTCTGCCGGCTCGTCGGCCATGACCACCAGTTCGGTGGCGCTCAGCACAATGCCGGGCACATCATCATCCGCGATCACCACGCGTACGCTCTCCAGGTCGATCCCCGAGTACCCTCCGCCCGTTGCGGTGTGCGCGATCCAGGCGCCGCGGATGCCGTCGGCCACGTCGTTGTCCACGGCGGTGACTGTGACCGTCCGGGGAGTCTGCCACTCGGCCGGGGGGATGGACAACCGGGTGGTCTGTCCCGGCCCGTTCCCCACGTCCAGGACCCCGTCGGGCGAGACGTCGATGGAGACCGTAGCGTCGGGCCTTGCCGTCAGGGCCAACGTATAGGCCTGCGGCGCGCCTCCCTCCTCCAGTGTCAGCACCAGCGGATTGATGCGCACGTCGGGCGTGTCGTTGTCGGAGACCGAGACCACGACCGGGGCCACGGACACTCCCTGGTACTCGTTGGTCGCCGCCACGGTGTGCGTGATCGTCACGGTGGTGTGCCCGTCGAGCAGCACGTCGTCCACCGCCTCCACGGCGATGGACTGGGGGATGTCCCAATCCTGGGTGGTGAACGTCCGCGTGACGGTGCCATCGGGTGCGGCGCCGACCAGCACCGCCTCGGGGCTCTGCAGCCGCGCCGTGATCGTCACGTCGTCGGTGGGCTGGCTGGTGAGGACCAGGGTGTACGGTTCTGGGGGCCCACCCTCTGCCACGCTGATCTGGCTCGGGCTCACGGTGACCCCCGCTGTGTCGTCGTCAGCAATGGTCACGGTGACCGAGGGGACTGGGACGTCCTCGTACCCATCGCCGCTGACCGTGTGGGCGATGGTCGCCGTCTGGGTGCCCTCCACCAGGTTGTTCTGCACTGCCTGCACCGTCACCGTCTGAGGCTGATTCCAGTCGCTGGACGTGAACGCCAACTCTGCTTGCCTAGCCGACGCCGCGCCGACGAAGGCCAGCCGCTCGCTGGCCGTCGTGGCGAAAACGGCCACCGACTCACCCGCCGGCGGCTGGCTGCTCAGCACCACATCGTACGAGGTGGTATTCCCCTCGGTGACCTGCAGCGTCTGGGGGGTGATGTTCACGCCTGCCCTATCGTTGTCGTGGACGGTCACCGTGAGCGGCTCGATGACCACGCCGTCATAGCCCCCGCCCTTCGCAGTGTGGCTCACGGCAACAGTCTCGATCCCGTCGGCCACGTCATTGTCCACCGCCTGCACAGCGATCGACTGCGGCACGTTCCAGTTCGCGCCCGTAAAGATACGCGTGACCGTGCCGCCCCCGCCATTCAGGCGGATGCGCGGACTCGGCGCCGTCGCCGTGATCGTGACGCTGCCCCCGGGCAGGGGCGCGGTCCCGAGCACCATGGTGTAGGAGACCGAGGAGCCGCCCTCCACCACGGGGCGCTGGACCGGGCTCACGATGACCTCGGGCAGGAACAGAGTGCTGGGGTCATGGTCGGGATCGTTGCTGGATGCGGGACCCAGCGTCTCCTGGTCGTCAATGGGACCGCTGACCACCGCGTCGTCATCCTGCACCGACACCGGGACATCGAGCGCGGCCCCGTCATAGCCGCCGCCGGCCGCAACGTGCTGCACGAGGACCTGTTCCGGCCCGTCGGCCACGTCGTTGTCCGGAGCGGTGACGCTGAGCTGCCAGGGCTCGTTCCAGGTGCCCACAGAGAACTCGTGCTCCACGGCTTCGCCCGGACCGTTGCCCAGGTCGACCCGCACACTCGATGGCGTCGCGGTGACCGTCACCGGCGCGGTGGGCTCGGCGCCCAGTGACACCGTGTACGTGTCGGCGGAGCCACCCTCGACGACCGTGGTGCTCCCCTCGGTCTCGCTGATCTGCAGGCCCCCCTGAGCCATTACGGTCTGGCCCCACATGACGGGGATCAGCCCCGCCACGGCCATGCAGAGACATATCGCGAGCAGATGCGTCTTTTGTCTATTCAGCGCCACCATGCCACCTATCCTCAAACGTATCCTATCGCGTCGCCGGCGAGATGGTCGGTGCGGGCCGATCCTACGCCGGCGGCGGCACCGGCGTGTTTGCGGCGGGGTCATCCGGCGCCCTCCAGAAGAGCGTCCGCGGGATGCTCGGAGGGCTGGCCTCCACCACGATCGGATTCCCGCTGCCATCCACCCCGACCTGCCGCATCACCTGCACCCACCAGCGAAAGCGACCATCGGTAGAGAGATCCAACAAGTAGGAATGCTCGCTGAGTTCCCAGCGCGTCGTGCGGAGCCGGGGCGTCTCGTCGTACCAGGTCTGATCCTGATGGGCATACTCTACGGTGACGGCATAAAAAGCGTTCGCGTCCAGTTCGCCCACCCCTGCCCACATGAGGCTGACGGTATCGCTGGGGCCAAACGACTGGCCATCGGCTGGCGAGACGAGCACCGGCGCCCCATACGAGGCGGTCGGCGCAGTGGGCGTCGCAGAGGGCTCCGGAGTCGGGCTAGGGGGAACGGCAGTGGGAGTCCAGGTGGGTGGTGGGTTCGTGGCGGTGGGCGTCGGCGGGTTGGGCGGGGCGGTGCTGGTAGGCGTCGGCGTCGCGGGCAGAGTCGTGGGCGTCAGGGTGGCCGTCGGGGGGAGCAGGGTGAGCGTAGCGGATGCGGGAGGAGCGGCAGTGCTCTGCGGTTCCGTTGCGCTGGGCACCAGGGCCGGCGCGCCCGTAGCGCCCTCGGGCCCCGGCGTCAGAGTCCGCGTGGCGCTCGGCGTGACGGTCGGCGTCGCGGACGCCGCGCCCTCGCCTATGGCAGGGGCAGTGCTCTGCGGGCTCGCGGTGGCATTGATACCCTCCGGAACGGTGGCCTGTACGGCGGGCTGCCTGTCGCTCAGCCACCACAGGCGCAAAAGAACGAGCGCCAGCACCGCGGCAGCCGTGACCATGCCGGCCACCATGAGCCATCCACGGCCGTTGCGCATCTTGGACCGCGACACCCCTTGGCGCCGGGCCGTCTGATAGAGCGGGCACGATGACCACCGCTCGCTCAAGCAGTATCGCGCCTGATAGTCGAGGTCGATGAGCAGCGCCGGCTCGTGCGTGTGGCAGCAGTTCGCCTGACTCGGGAACGCATAGTGTGTGCGGGGATCTGTATAGACGCCCAGGTATGGGCACGCGTCGCCCACAAAGGCACCGGTGTCGGCAGCCAGGGTAGTCCTCCGGTTCTGCGACCTTTGAGCGGCCGTATGCATGTACATGCCAGCCCCGCGTGACGGCGCTCACGAGCCCACGGCGCGGGAGTAGGTCGAACGAGCGATGGAGGATAGTCGTGGAGAGATGGAAGTTGGGGAGCGAGAGGACGTTCCGCCTCTGCTGCGTGCCCGCGAACGGCGGACCACGCCACAGCATCGGCGACTATTATACGCTCCTCACCTCAGTACGTCAACGCACGGAGAGGTCGCGTGTTGACGTGTGCCTCGGTTCGGGAGGGCCCGCCGGTGAGCGGCGGCCCCCCGGCGAGATCCGAGGCTCGCTGCGACCGCATCTTCGTCCCCCGTTTGCCGTTTACAGACCCACCCATTTGCACTACAATCGGAACAGGGTGCGACTTTTGGGCCGCTGACGCGTATAGGATGTGGCGCACCCGTTCCGTGATGCTCTACAGGAGGTACCCGGCATGGTGGACGATCTGACCGAAAAGACCCAATCCGCGCGCAGTTCCCTTGAGGATCTCATCGCCAAAGTCCCTGGGGTAGGCGCCTACCAGGAAAAGGAGAAGCGGCGTGACGCCGACAAGCTGCTGCGCCTCCACGTCGCTCGCCGGCTCGAGGAGCAGCTCGCTCGCGTGAACGAGGTGCAGTACCAGTTGACCTCTCAAGGACGCCTGGACGTGACCCTGCTCCTCGAGCGCGCCTCGACCAAGCTGCAATTGCTCATCGACCGGATCAAGACGGCCTCGTACGGCTATGCTGGGTTCTTTGACGCCATCAAGGTGGATGAGGACGCCCTGGACAAGCTGTATCGCTTTGACGAACGGATGCTGGACGCCAGCGACGAGCTAGAGATCACCGTGGGTCGCCTCGTAGAGGCCATACAGGGCGAGGAACCGATCATCGAGCAGGCGAACGGCCTGATCCGCCAACTCGAGAACCTGAACGATACATATAGCAAGCGGCAGGACGTACTGCTCGCGTAGCGCCCTCGCAATGCGCGGGACCGAACAGGAGAACGGACCATGGCAAGAATACTGGACGTCATCGAGTTCGCCGATACCACGAGCGAGGAGATCGTACACCGCATACCCGAGCGGGGCGCCGGCGACTTTCGCATCGGCTCGCAGCTGATCGTCCGCGAGGGCCAGGCCGCGGTCTTTATGCGCGACGGCAAGGCGCTGGACACCTTTGGCCCCGGCAGGCACACTATTACCACCGCCAACATCCCCCTGCTGGCCAACGTCGTCCAGAGCATCTTTAGCGGCTCCAGCCCCTTTACGGCCGAAGTCTACTTTGTGACCACCCGGGACCTCCTGGACCAGCGCTGGGGCACGCCGGAGCCGATCACCCTGCGCGACCAGGTCCTCCGCATGGTGCGGCTGCGGGCCCACGGCACGTACAACATGCGCGTGGCCGACCCGCAGCTCTTTGTGGGCCAGGTGGTGGGTGCTCGGGGCTACTTCCGCACCGGCGACATCGGCAACTATTTGCGGAGCATGATCATCACCCGCATGACGGACCTCCTCGGCGAGAACGTCACGTCGGTGCTCGATCTGCCCTCCATGTTCGAGGAGATCGCCGCGGGCGTGCGGGTCAAGTTGCGGGATGACTTTGCCTCCGTCGGCCTGGCGCTCACCCAGCTGTACATCCTCTCGGTGAGCCCCACCGAGGAGACGACCAAGGCGATCGACGAGGCGGCCTCGATGGGCGCCATCGGCGATATGGACCGCTACCTGAAGTTCAAGGCCGCGCGCGCCGTCGGCGACGCCGCCACCCACGAGGGCGCCGCCGGCCCCACCCAGACCGGTCTCGGCCTCGGCACGGGCATGGCCATGGCCAACATCCTGGCCGGCAGCATGACGGGCCAGCAGCAACAGCAACAACAACCGGCCCAGGGCGCTGAGGGTCAGGGCGCCCAGGATCCGGTCGAGGTGCTCACCAAGCTCAAGTCCATGCTCGACGGGGGCTTGATCTCCCAGTCCGAGTACGACGCCAAAAAGGCGGATATCCTCAGCCGCATGTAGCGTCCGCGGCCCATCCCGCCGCCTCGGCCACCCGAAGCGGCGGGACGGGCCTGCCCCGATCGCCCAGGGCCGTTGCGCCAAGGGAACGCATACAGCCCCACTCGAGGGTGTTTGGCGTTTGGCCATGGGTGATGTATGATCTGGGCGATGATCGATTCCACGTTAGGGAGGTGCGGCTGCATGGAGGTCATTCTGCTTCGGGACGTCAAGGGCCTGGGTGATGCCGGCCAGGTCAAGAACGTGGCGCCCGGCTATGCGCGTAACTATTTGATCCCGCGCAACCTGGCTGTGGCCGCCACCGGCGCCGCACGGAAACAGATCGCCCAGCAGGCCGCTGCGGAAGCCAGGCGCGCCGAGGAGGAAAAGGCGCATGCCGAGGAGCAGGCCGCCAAGCACTCGCATGTCGAGCTGCAGTTCACGGCCCGCGCCGGCGAGACCGGTCGCCTGTACGGTTCCATCACCAACGGCGACATTGCCGAGCGGCTCTCGGCCGAGATCGGTGAGAGCGTCGACAAGCGCAAGGTTGAGCTCGAGGAACCCATCAAGGAACTCGGCACCACCGATGTGGAGGTCAAGCTGCATCCCGGCGTCACGATGACGGTCCACGTCGTCGTGCAGGCCGAAGATGAAGCGGACTAGCCTCCTCGAGAATGTCTGCCCTGCGATCCCCAGCCGATTGTGGCTGGGGATCGTGTGCTTTTGGGGCATCGGGCATGCGCCCCCTTTTGCGGTCTGTGTCTTGCGGATGATGTGGTGCGCCATGAACTCTGGTTGTGTTGACAGCAGTGTGTGCCGGGTATATCATGGCAGCCGAGGAGCGTTTCGTTGCCGGCCCCTGATGCGCGAGAGCGCCGGGGCACCCTACCCCAATACCTCAGGGAGATAGACAGATGCCCACAGGACGTCGTCGTCTGGTCATCACGGTGCTTGTCGCGATGGCGGTGCTGGTTGCCGGCTGCGGTGAGACGACCGGCGGTGCTGCAGCCCAAGGGCCCACCCCCACGCCCCTCCCCCCGCCACCCGCGCCCGAGATCCCCACGTATTCCGTACAGCAGTGCACCGTCGTGGACGAGGTCTCCTTCAGTGGCCGCGTCTCACCGGTGGTCGAGCATCGCCTGTACTTTGAGGTCGCCGGGCGCGTCAAGGGGGTCTACGTCCAGCGCGACGACATGGTCGAGGAGGGCGATCTGCTCGCCGAGATCGAGAACGACGACCTCCTGCGCCAGCTGGATCAGGCCAATATCGACCTCGCCACGGCCGAGAACAACCTCGAATCGGCCATCACCCAGCGCGACTACTCGACCCGCCGAGCCGAGATCGACCTGCAGATGAAGCGACTGCAGCTGGCCAAGGCCCAGGCCAGCATCTCGGACACGGATCTCCAGATCGCCCAGGCTAACCTGCAAAAGGCCGAGGCGGCCCTCAAGCAGGCCCAGGCCGCCTATGACCGGCGGGTCTCCCAGGGCGGCGGCGTGGAGGCCAGCGGCGAAGCGCTGAACCTCGAGCGCGCTACCATCGACTATCAGATCGCCCAGGCCAACTATTCCCGGGCGGCGCAGGCGCAAAAGACGGCCCCGTACGACGTGGAGATGCAGCGCCTGCAGGTGCAGCTGGCCGAGATGGAGCTGGAGCGCATCCAGAACGCCATCGACGTGCAGTTGGTGAACGCCGTGGAGCGCACCCGGCTGACCGTCGAGCGCGTCGAGGCCCAGTTGGCCCAGACCCAGGTGGTCAGCCCGATCGCCGGCAAGGTCACCGCGGCGGCGGCCAGTGTCGGGTCGAACGTCACGGCCTACAAGGAGCTGTTCATCATCGCCGACGAGTCGGTACTCGACATCACCGGCGACCCGCGGGCGGAGGACCTCCAGCGCCTCACCGAGGGCCAGCCCGTGGAGATCACGTTCAACCAGTTCCCCGACCAGGTCGTCGAGGGCGTCATCTCCCGCCTGCCCTACCCGTACGGAGCCGGGGGCAGCGCCGACGTCAAGGAGACGGATACCTTTACCCACGTCACCTATGGCGCGCTCGATCTGCCGCTCCGGCCGGGCAACGTCTGCCAGGTCAAGGCCACCCTGGAGGTCAAGGACGATGCGCTGTGGCTGCCGCCGGTCGCCGTGCGCGACTTTGGCGGGCGCCGGTTCGTGGTCATCGACGAGGGCGGCCAGCAGCGCCGCGTAGACGTGACGATCGGCATCCAGAGCGCCGACCGTGTGGAGATCCTGACCGGTCTCGAGGCCGGCCAGGTGGTGCTGGCTCCGTAGACGGAGGTGGCTCCGTAGACGGAGGTGGCTCCGTAGACGGAGGTGGCTCCGTAGGCCAGCACGGCGCGGTGGGCATCGCCACGTCAGTCGATACAGGCACCAGGGGAGAGTTGCGATAGCATGGCATCCAATGGCACCATGATCCTGTGCGATGGCCTCGTCAAGATCTACAAGGTGCAGGATCTCGAGGTCGTGGCACTGCAGGGGCTGGACCTCCTCGTCGACCGCGGCGAGTTCATGGCCATCGTGGGCCCCAGCGGCAGCGGCAAGTCCAGCCTCCTGAACATCCTGGGCGGGCTGGACCGGCCCACCGCCGGCAAGGCGATCATCGATGGGAACGACATGCTCAAGCTATCTCCGGCGGCGCTGACGCGCTATCGCCGGGAGAAGGTGGGGTTCCTGTGGCAGCAGCCCTCGCGGAACCTCATCCCATACCTGTCGGTGTCCGATAACGTCGAGCTGCCCATGCTCCTGGCCGGCAAGCCGGCGAACGAGCGGCAAGAGTGGGTGCGGGAGCTCCTCGAGGCGGTGGGCCTCTGGGAGCGGCACCAGCACAGCGTCCACCAGCTCTCCGGCGGCGAGCAGCAGCGCACGGCGATCGCCGTGTCGCTGGCCAACAAGCCCGTCCTGCTTCTGGCCGACGAGCCCACCGGCGAGGTGGATACCACCACCGCAGAGAGCATCCTCGCCACGCTCCGCCGGCTGAACGAGACCTACGACCTCACCATCGTCACGGTCACCCACGACCTGCGCATCTCCAACCGGGTCGACCGCGTGGTTTCCATCCGCGACGGCAAGACCTCCAGCGAGCGTTTTCGGCGCGTCACCGTTTCCGAAGAGCCCCAGGACCACGTGGACGGCAACGGCGCCGAGGCGGCAGAGCCCTCCCACGAGGTCACGTACCACGAGTACGTGGTGGTGGACACCGCCGGGCGCCTGCAGTTGCCCAAGGAGTACATGGATGAACTGGGCATCCGCGGGCGGGCAGAGCTCGAACTGGTCGAGGACGGCATCCTGGTGAAACCGGCCACCGGCCTCGATGCCCAAACCGAGACCGACCGCATCGCCGACACCATCGACGCCTGGCAGGCCCATCGAGAGACCCAGACCGTGGGCCAGCGCATGGCCCGGGCGGGGCAGAGTCTGTGGCAGACGATCAGCAGGCGGAACCGATGACAACACGAGAGCGTACCGAATCCACCCGCCCGACCACCGCCACCGCCAACTCTTACGTGGTGCAGGGCATCGACATCGCGCGCACCTTTCGCGTGGATAGCGTCGAGGTCCGCGCCCTGCGTGGCGCCAGCATCTGGGTGCGCGAGGGCGAGTACGTGGCCCTGATGGGCCGCTCCGGCTCGGGCAAAACCACGCTGATGAACATCCTGGGTGGCCTCGACCGCCCGTCGCAGGGCCAGGTCTTCCTCTTTGGCCAGGACCTCGCCCAGGT
>JAAZBQ010000186.1 GCA_012513725.1 Chloroflexota bacterium | reverse complement strand
TCCGTGTACTTTGGGATGTCGTACAGGAGCTGCTTCACATAGGCGCCGGGGCCCATCAACTCGCGGACCCGGTCCAGCTGATAGTCGGTGTCCTGCCACCTATCCTGCACGAACGTGTGCATGCCGAGGACGCCACTCATGCGGCCGCCGGGCACCGACAGGCCCGCCCACGAGAGGGTGGCCCCGGATTCGGCCGGCGGGGGGAGCGCCACCGGTAGGCCGTTGGCGCGCACGCGGGCGGAGCCGGGCACATAGTCCATCCCGGCCGGCAGGGTATAGCGCAACTGCAGGCCCTCCAGGGGCGCCGTCCCGGGGTTGCGTACCTGCACCCGGTAGGTGACCCGTTCCCCGGCGGTGACCGCGGCCGGGCTGCCCTCGGCCGAGACCGCGTAGGAAGCCGCCGCCGCGGGCTCCGGGCCCACGGGCCAGCCGCTCAGCGCCGCGCCGCCGATGGCCAGCAGCGCCAAGAGGCCGAGGAGGTGGGGCAATGCGATGGTACGGCGTCGGCTCCTCACGTCATCCTCCGGGAAGAGTGCGCGGCCCCCGCCGAGAGCGGGAGCCCCTGAGCACGGGTGGCAGATGTCATCGTGCCGAACGGCGGGCGAGGTGTTCGTTGGGATATGGTACCAGACGCCGAGGGAATGGGCAACGGCGGCTACACCCCGGGCGCTGGAGAGAGCACGGAGCCAGGCGCTCGATGGCGCCTGGCTCCGCACGTGCGTACGGCTCGTAGCGCTTACGCCGCTACCTCAGGCCGACGGCTCATCCTGGGGCTCCGCGACTCGCTCGCGCAGCACCGCCTGGGCGGCCGCCA
The DNA here is from genome assembly GCA_012513725.1 of Chloroflexota bacterium. Classification (GTDB taxonomy): domain Bacteria; phylum Chloroflexota; class Anaerolineae; order UBA1429; family UBA1429; genus JAAZBQ01. Next base: position 4,413 of record JAAZBQ010000186.1, on the reverse strand, counting down.
AGCGCGCCACCGGCACGCGGAAGGGCGAGCAACTCACATACGCGAGGCCCACCCGGTGGAAAAAGTCGATGGATTCCGGGTCGCCGCCGTGCTCGCCGCAGATTCCCAGCTCGATGTCGGGTCGCGTCGTGCGCCCCCGCTCGACGGCCAGGGCCACCAGTTGGCCGACCCCGCCCTCGTCGATGGTCTGGAACGGATTGCGCGGCAGCAGGCCCTTTTCGACGTAGGCGCGCAGGAACTTGCCCTCCGCGTCGTCCCGGGAGAACCCAAAGCCCATCTGGGTGAGGTCGTTGGTGCCAAAGGAAAAGAACTCGGCGTACTCGGCCAGTTCGCCCGCCGTGAGCGCGCCGCGCGGCGTCTCGACCATCGTGCCGAACTTGTAGTCGATCTCGATGCCCTCGTCCGCCATGACCTCCTGGGCCACCCGCTCGAGCTTGGTCCGCTCGGCGTTCAGCTCGTTCACGTGGGTCACCAGCGGGATCATGATCTCCGCGTGGACGTCCACGCCGCGCTTGGCCTGCCGGCAGCCGGCCTGGATGATGGCCCGCACCTGCATCTCGGTGATGCCCGGATACATGATGCCCACGCGGCAGCCGCGCAGCCCCATCATCGGGTTGGCTTCCCACATCTCCTCCACCACCGTCAGGATCCGCTCCTTTTCCGCCAGCTCCTCCGGGTTCTCGCCGGTGCAGCGCAGCACGGCGACCTCCTCGGCGAGCTCGATCCGCGGGGGCAGGAACTCGTGCATGGGCGGATCGATGAGGCGGATGATGACGGGCAGCCCGTCCATCACCTGGAAGATGCCCTCAAAGTCCTCGCGCTGGAAGGGGAGCAACTGATCGAGGAACTTGGCGCGCTCCTCGTCGTTGCGGGCCATGATCATGCCCACCACCGCGGGGCGGCGGCTCGGCTCGAAGAACATGTGCTCGGTGCGGCAGAGGCCGATGCCCTGGGCGCCGAGATCCCGGGCGCGCTGGGCGTCCCGCGGATAGTCCGCGTTGGTGTACACGCCCAGGCGACGGATCCCGTCGGCCCAACCGAGCAGGCTGGCCAACTCCTTCTCCTGGGAAAAGTCCACCTCAAGGGTCTTGATGGACCCTACGAACACCTCGCCGGTGGTACCGTCGATGGAGATAACGTCCCCTTCCTTCACCACGCGGCCGTTGGCCGTGAACTGGGCGGCGTCCTCGTTCACCGAGATCCCCTCGGCGCCCGCCACACAGGGCAGGTTGTTGCCACGCGCCACCACCGCGGCGTGCGAGGTGGCGCCGCCATGCTGGGTGAGCACACCCTTGGAGACCAGCATGCCGCCGACGTCATCCGGTGAGGTCTCGGGGCGCACGAGGATAATGTCCTCGCCCGCCTCGCCGCGCTGCTCAGCCCGATCCGAATCGAACACCGCGACGCCCGTAGCCGCGCCGGGGGAGGCGTTCAGCCCCTTGCCGATCAGTTGTCCAGCCTCCTCGGCCTGCGCCTTGGCGTCGGGGTCGAATGAAGGGTGCATCATCACATCGACTTCTTGCGGGGTGACGCGATCTACGGCGTCCTCGCGGGAGATGATCCCCTCTTCCACCATGTCCACGGCGATCTTGATGGCCGCCCGGGCCGTGCGCTTTCCGGCGCGCGTCTGCAGCATCCACAGCTTGCCCCGCTCGATGGTGAACTCGAGGTCCTGCATGTCGCGATAGTGGCGCTCCAGGCGGTGGGCTACCTCCTCGAACTGCCGGTAGATCGTGGGGTTCACTCGCTGGAGCTCGGCAATGCGCACCGGCGTGCGAATGCCGGCCACCACGTCCTCGCCCTGGGCGTTCGGCAGATACTCGCCGTACAGGCTGTTCTCGCCGGTGTTCGGATCCCGGGTGAACGCCACTCCGGTGCCCGAGTTGTCGCCCATGTTGCCGAACACCATGGTGCAGATGTTCACCCCGGTGCCCCACTCATCGGACATGTTGTTGTGGCGGCGGTAGGTCACGGCGTTGGGGCCGAACCAGGAGTCAAACACGGCCTCGATCCCCTGGCGCAACTGCTCCCAGACGTCGTCGGGGAACTCTTCGCCCAGCTCGCGCTGGTACAAGGCCTTGTAATCGCGGACGACGTCCTTGAGCATGTCCGTGGTGAGATCGGTGTCGCGGCCGCCCTCGGTCTTGGCCTTGTATGCTTCCAAGACTTCGTCGAACTTGCGGCCGCTGATCCCCTTGACGATGCGGCCGAACATGGCGATCAGGCGCCGGTACGAGTCGTACGCAAAGCGATCGTCACCGGCCAGCGCCGCCATACCCTGGAGCGTCTCGGGGTTCAGGCCGAGGTTCAGCACCGTATCCATCATGCCCGGCATCGACACCCGCGCGCCGGACCGGACGGACACCAGCAGCGGGTTCTTGGGATCGCCAAACCCCTTGCCGGTCTGCTCCTCGACCTGCTTTATCGACGCGAGCACCTGCTCCCACATCCCGTCGGGGAACTGCTTCTCGTTGTCGAAATACGCTAGGCAGGCCTCGGTGGTCACCGTAAAGCCCGGAGGCACCGGTAGCCCGGCGTTCGTCATCTCTGCCAGTCCGGCGCCTTTACCGCCCAGCAGTTCCCGCATGTTCCTGTTCCCCTCGGAGAACAGGTATACCCACTTGTTCGCCATGTGTTTGGACCTCCGCGTCACACTTGTGCTCTTGATGCAACCTGACCATTATAGGGGGGCTCGCCCCATCCGGCAATTCCTGGCTTGCGCGCCGTTCGCTGTCGGGGCCCCACCGTCCACTGGCGCGGACCCACCGCCTCGTGGGCACGATCCCGAGCGACACGAGACCCGTTCCAACGCAACCCCGATCACCTCGTACCGTAGTGGGAGTAGACAGCGCATAGAAAGGGGTACAAGATGAGTGCGATTGGGAACCTGTTGTGGATATTCCTCGGTGGGGGGATCTTTATCTTCCTCGGTTACCTGATTGGGGGCCTGGTGCTGTGCCTGACCATCGTCGGCATCCCGTTCGGCGTGCAGCTGATCAAGCTGTCGGCCCTCGGCCTGGCGCCCTTTGGCCGGCAGGTGAACACCGTCGGCTCGGCCAGCGGGCTCCTACCCATCCTGATGAACGTGTTGTGGTGGATCTTTGGCGGCGTCGAGGTGGCCCTCGTTCACCTGGTGTTCGCCCTCCTGATGGCGATCACCGTCGTGGGCATCCCCTTTGCACAGCAGCACATGAAGCTCCTGCAGCTGTCGCTGGTGCCCTTTGGCGCCAAGGTCGAGTAGCGCCGGGCGCGGTACCGGCCACCGATCCCCGAATCCCCCTGCGGCGCGCGCCGCAGGGGGATTGGTGACTAGAACCCCTCCATCACCGTGAGATCGACGATCCCCTCGGCCAGCGCGCCGATGGCCTGCAGCAGCCCCAGCCGGTTGTTCCGCACCGCAGGTTCCTCGGCCATCACCAGCACCTGGTCAAAGAAGGCCGTGATGTGGGGTTGCAGGCGCCGGAGCTCTTGGAACAGGGCATCGACCGTTCCGGCCTCCGCCACCCGGGGAGCCGCCTCTCGATAGGCCGCGTAAAGCGCCACCTCCGCCGGCTCCTCCAGGCGATCGGGATCGACCGGATGCACGGCCGCCTCGTTCCGGGCGATCCGCACGCAGCGGGCGTACGAGTCCAGCAGCCCGGCCCAGTCGTCGCGCTCCACCCAGGCGGTCAGCGCCGCGAGGGTCTCCACGGCCAGCGCCGGGTCGTACGAGCGCTCGGCCAGGACGGCGTCCACCGCGTCGAACCGGTACCCGCTCTCCAGGAGGTAGCCCCGGAAGCGCCGCTCGATGAACTCCAGCACCTCGCGGAGGGCGTCCTCGGTGACCTCGACCTCCAGCGTTTCGGCGGCTGCGGCCAGCGCCTCGGGGAGGGCCAGCGATAGGCCCTTGCCCACCAGGATCTGGACGAGCCCCAGCGCCGCCCGTCGCAAGCCCCACGGATCCGCCGCACCGGAGGGCTTGACCCCCACGGCGAACAGGCCCACGAGGGAATCCAGCCGGTCGGCGAGGCCGACGACCACCCCGGGCATCGTCTCCGGCAGGCGGTCGCCGGCAGAGCGCGGCAAATAGTGCTCTTCGATGGCCGCCGCCACGGCCGGATCCTCCCCGGATAGCGTGGCATAGTGACGGCCCATCTGGCCCTGGAGCGACGTGAGTTCCACCACCATCTGGGTGGCCAGGTCGCTCTTGGCGAGCCCGGCAGCGCGCACGGACTCCTCGCGCTCGCCCTCCGCCAGGCCCAGCATCTCGCCGAGTTCGGCTGCCAGGCGCTCGAGGCGCCCAACCTTGTCCAGTACAGAGCCCAGCCGCTCCTGGAAGGTCAACGTGGCCAGGGCGGGCGTGTAGGCGGAGAGGGGCTTACCGACGTCCGCATCGTAAAAGAAGGCGGCGTCGGCATAGCGGGCGCGGAGCAC
>JAAZBQ010000986.1 GCA_012513725.1 Chloroflexota bacterium | reverse complement strand
CGGGAGGCGGGGGACTGAGGTACACACCGTCTACCCCGCGCCGAGCCAGTGAAAGGAGGTGCGTATTGGGCAGATAGTGGCCGCTGGAAATCGATAGCCTCTACCGTATGTGGCCTGCTGATAGTACACGGACGTGCTCAAGCAGACTTGCGGAGGAGACTAGCATGCAGACGCTATCACGACGCAGCTTTTTGCGGTTAGGCGCCCTGGCCGGAGCGGCGAGCCTGGCCGCCGCCTGCCAGGTGCCGGCCACGCCGGCGCCCGCTGCACCACCGGCCGAACCGGCCGGGGCACAGGCCACGACCGGTGCACCGGCTGCTCCGGCGTCGGCTGGCGGCGAGTCGCCGATGCTGGCCGAGCGTGTGGCGGCCGGCTCACTGCCGCCGGTGGAGGAACGCATCCCGGAGAATCCCTTTGTGATCACCGGGCTCGACGGCATCGGCAACTATGGCGGCACGCTGCGCAAGTCGTTCTCGGGCCAGGCGGATGGCGGCACCATCGACCACATGGCCATGCGCGGGATGCTGAACATCAACCACGAGATGGTGCTCCATCCATACCTGGTCGAATCGTGGGAGGTGACTTCGGACGCAACCGAGTACACCTTCCACCTGCGCAAGGGGCTCAGATGGTCGGATGGCGAGCCGATGACGGCCGAGGACTTTCGGTTCTACTATGAGGATTTCATCCTGAACGAGGAGCTCACGGCCGTCGTCGGCCAGAACCTGTCCAGCGATGTGGAGGGCACGCGGGTAGCCGCAGAGTTCTCCGTGCTTGACGACTTTACCATCCGGTACAAGTTCGCCCTGCCCAAGTCCTTGTGGCCGTACTCGGGCATTGTGACCGGCATCCTGGCTCACCCGGCGCACTATATGAAGCAGTTCCACAAGGACTATGCGGATGCCGATACGCTGGCGGCCGCCATCCAGGAGCACTCCATGGACGACTGGACGCAGCTGTACATCGAGATGGAGCGCTACCTGTACCATCCCGAGCGTCCGCTGCACATGCCCTGGATCCCGCTGAACTCCTGGACGGACGAGATCGTGTTCTACGAGCGCAACCCGTACTTTTGGGAGGTGGACGGCGAGGGCAACCAGCTGCCGTACATCGACACGCTCCAGTTCCGGGCCTTTTCCAACGTCCAGATCGCCGTCATGTGGGCGGCGAGCGGGGAGATCGACCAGCAGACGCGGCACATCAATGCCTGGACCAACTATACGGCCCTCAAGGAGGGCGAGAGCGTCGGCGACTATACCGTGCAGGTCTGGGAACGATCGATGGTGCTGGGCGCTTTCTTTAACCAGACGTGCAAGGATCCTCGCGTGCGGGAGTTGTTCCAGGAGAAGGATTTTCGCATCGCCATCTCGCACTGCGTGAACCGCGACGAGATGCGGGAACTCCTCCTGGACGGCTTTGGCACGAACAAGCAGTACACACCGCCCCAGTCTTCGCCCCTCTACTATGAGAAACTGGCCAACGCCTACCTCGAGTACGATCTCGACAAGGCGAACGCCCTCATCGATGGCCTCGGGTACACCGAGCGGGACTCGGACGGCTATCGCCTTTGGAAGGACGGCTCGGGGGAACGCATCCGCTGGACGACGACGGGCTCTACGCCCGATCTGCAGCAGGATGGCCTGCTCCTCGTCGACTATTTCGAGGCGCTGGGCTTTGAGATGAACTACCGCGGTATGGACCGCGCGCTCTCCATCGAGCTGCACGACAACAACGACATCGACTGTGACGTGCCGGCGGTCATGGACTATAACCTGGTGCCGCTGGCGGAGCCG
>JAAZBQ010000985.1 GCA_012513725.1 Chloroflexota bacterium | reverse complement strand
TCGGGGGCCAGCGCCTTCTCCTGGGCGCAACTGGGGCACTCCGACCTCGGGGGCGTCACGGCGGAGCAGCACCACGCCCTGGTGACCGCGGGGAACGCAGGAATCGGGGTGGCCGGGCAGGCCGTGAGCCTGGCCCTGGCGACGAACCCCGGCCTGGAGGTCTCCTCGGGCCTGCAGCTGGGCACGCCCGGGGGCCTCACGGCCTCGACCACGAACGCCGTTATGGGCGCCTCGCACACTCACGCGGTGGCCACCGGCACGCCGGGCGCCATCCAGCCGGACGATACGGCGGCAGCGGGCACGAGCACGGACCTGGCGCGGGCCGACCACCGCCACGCGATTGCGGCGGGGACGCCGGGGAGCGTGACGCTGGCGGCGAACGCGGCGGGGGTGGCCACCTCCTTCGCCCGCTCGGACCACCACCACCACCTGGACCAGTCTATCGCGCCGACCTGGACGGGGATTCATACCCACGACGGGAACGTGCTCCTGGGAGCCTCCGCCACGCTCAAGAGCGCGGACTGGGCCTCGGGGGTGACGGGCTGGGGGATCACGCCGGCGGGGGCCGCGGACTTTCGCACGCTGGCGGCCCGGGAGATCGTGGCCCAGGCGTTCGTGGCCGACATCGAGCAGGCGCTGGCGGCGGGGCAAGTGATCACCAAGTCCGTGGTGCTCCTGGCGGCGGACTTTCAGGTGCCCGCCTACTCCGGGGCCACGACGGTCGCGGTGGAGCACCTGCCGGGCTACCCGCTGGTGGACGTGTTCACGGCGGGGGACATCCTGCGCCTGCGGACGATCACGCGGGACGGGGGGCTGGCGGTCGGGGACTGCTACGTGACGGTGGGGAGCCAGGTCTCCAAGGACGCCGCGAGCCAGGTGTGGAACGTGACGCGCCTGGCGGACCCGGATGGGGGGAGCGCCACGGCGGGTATGGTCGTGCATCGCGGGGCGGTGGTGCTGGACTATGGGCAGTCCGGGGACGGGTACTGGGAGGTGACCTGCCTGGACGCCGCGGGCGCACCCTACGCCCAGGTGGCCACCTGGGACACCACCCCCTCCAATGCCACGGTGCGGGCGCGGATCGGCCAGTTGTCCGGCATCTTCTCGGAGGGGCCGGAGTGGGGGCTCTTTGCCGGGGACCACGCGGCGGGGAACTACCTGCGGGCCTCCGGCGACGGCCTGGCCATTCACCTGGGCGATGGGCATATCGGGTTGGACGCCACCGGGATCACGGTGGACGGTGATCAGGACGAAGTCAACACCCAGACCGGGATGCGCTGGGTCAGCCCGTCCACCGGGAGGCGCGTGGCCCGGCTATCGGCTGGTCCGTGGGGAGCCAACGGATTCCCGCTGGTTGGCCTGTATGCCAACGATCTGCGGGAGCATGAGAACAGCCACGTGCGTCTCAAGGCCCAAGGAGGCTCTAGCCCCTTTACCTACGGCGACATCGCCATGGCCTGCTATAGCACCTACACCGCGGTGGGGTTGATGGCCCAGTTTGCTGCCGATCCCCTCGACAGCCATGCCGCCACGCTGGATGTGGTTTCGCAGAATGGCGCGCTCTGGCCCGCCCACGTTCGCATCAGCATCGACACCATCGTGCAGTTCCGGGTAACAGCCGACAACGTGGAGGTGTCCCCTCCGCTGGACCTGTTCAGTAGCACCACCTGGAACAACGGGGTGACGCTCCGGGCCAAGAATGCGGCAGGCACTGCGGAGAACTGGATGTGGCCGCGGTACAGCGACGACTACATGTACACGAACTTTGGTGCCGCCGGCTGGAAGATTCGCACGAACGCCAGCGGGATCGTGTTGACCTTCGATGCCGACGGGGACGCCACGTTCTCTCGCACGGTGACCTCCACCCTGGGCTTCAGTGGCCCCGGCGTCACCTCCGGCTCCAACCCCGGCCACACCCATACGGCCTACTCCCTAACCTCCCACAACCACTCGGGGGTCTACGCCCCCGCTGCCCAGGGGGTGACGAACGGCGACGCCCACGACCACTCCGGCGGGGACGGCGCGCAGATCGACCACGGTGCGCTCGGGGGGCGAGCCGACGATGACCACACCCAGTACCTGCTGGCCTCGGGCGCACGGGCCTTGTCTGCAAACTGGGATGCGGGCTCCTACTACATCCGGGCCTCCTACTTTTACTCTGACGTGGCCACGGGCACCCGGCCCCTGGTCTGCACCTCGACCACGACCTGCACGAACCTGAACGCCGACCTCCTGGATGGGAACCACGCCTCCGCCTTTGCCACCTCGGGCCACACGCACACCGACTATGTGAACCGGGCGGGCACCACGGCGCTGACGGGCAACTGGGACGCGGGCTCCTACCAGATTCGGGCGCTCACGTTCTACTCCGACGTGGCGACGGGCACCAAGCCCATCACGGTGTCGTCCACCACGGTGTGCGGCAAACTGAACGCGGACCTGTTGGACGGGAACCACGCCTCGGCGTTCGCCACCTCGGGGCACACCCACAC
>JAAZBQ010000185.1 GCA_012513725.1 Chloroflexota bacterium | reverse complement strand
GCATGGCTACCTCGATGGGCTCACGAGAAGGGGCTCCTGGCCAAGGGATGAAGGAGGGGGCTGGCCGGTCCGCGCATCCTTCAGCCTTTCTCCTTCATCCTTTGGCCATGCTGGCTAGGACGCGGCGATCGATACCGGCTTGGATTGCTTGCCGGCACTGAACGTCACGCGCTCCGAGTATTCCGCCTTCTTGCCAGCGTTCCACTGCCCCACCGGCCGCAGGTAGCCCACCACCCGCGAGTATACCTCGCAGGGCTGTTCCTCTTCGCACTTGGGGCAAGTGAAGTGCTCCCCGGAGAGGTACCCGTGCACGGGGCACACGCTAAAGGTCGGCGTCAGGGTGAAATAGGGCAACCGGAAGTTGTTGGCGATGCGACGCACGAGGTCCTTGCTTGCCTTGATCGAGGGCATCCGCTCCCCGAGAAAGACATGGACCACGGTGCCGCCCGTGTAGCGGGTCTGCAGATCGTCCTGCCATTCCAGCGCCTGGAACAGGTCATCGGTGGCGCCCACCGGCAGCTGGGAGGAGTTCGTATAGTAGGGCTGATCGTGCTCGCCCTTGCCCACGGCCGTCGCGATGCCGGGGTACATCTCCTTGTCCAGCAGGGCAAACCGGTAGGAGGTGCCCTCCGCCGGGGTGGCCTCCAGGTTGAACAGCTGCCCCGTCTCCTCCTGGTACTCGAGCAGCCGCGCGCGCATGAAATCGAGCACCCGCTCGGCGAACGCGCGGCCCTCTTCGGTGGTGAGGTCCGACCCGTCAAAGTTGCGCAGCGCCTCGTTCATGCCGTTCAGGCCGATGGTGTTGAAATGGTTCGCCCAGTAGGACCCCATCTGGGCCTTGACGGCGTCCAGGTAGTGGCGGGAGTAGGGATACAGGCCGCCATCGGTAAAGCGCTCGATCACCCGCCGCTTGATGAGCAGCGAATCCCTGGCGATGTCCATCAGCTCCGCGACGCGATCGAGGAACTCTTTCTCGGTGCGGGCGGTGTACCCGATGCGAGGCATGTTCAGGGTGACCACACCGATGGAGCCCGTCAGGGGGTTGGCACCGAACAGGCCGCCGCCGCGCTGGCGGAGGACCTTGTTATCCAGCCGGAGCCGGCAGCACATCGAGCGGACGTCCTCGGGATCCAGGTCCGAGTTCACAAAGTTGGCAAAATAGGGCACCCCGTACTTGGCGGTCATCTCCCACACGGGGTCGAGGACGGGGTTGTCCCAGTCGAAATCCGCCGTGATGTTGTAGGTCGGGATGGGGAAGGTGAACACGCGCCCCTTGGCATCCCCCTCGATCATCAGCTCGGCGAACGTGCGGTTCAGGAGGTCCATCTCCTCCTGGAAATCGCCATAGGTATCCAACGTGGGCTGCCCGCCGATGATGACGTACTCGTCGCGCATGGTGGAGGGCACGGTAAGGTCCATGGTGATGTTGGTAAAGGGCGTCTGAAAGCCGACCCGGGTCGGCACGTTCATGTTAAAGATGAACTCCTGCAACGCCTGGCGAACCTCTTTGGGCTTTAGCCCATCGTAGCGGATGAACGGCGCCAGGTAGGTATCGAACGAGGAGAACGCCACCGCCCCGGCCGACTCGCCCTGGATGGTGTAGAAAAAGTTGACGATCTGGCCCAGCGCGGTGCGGAAATGCTTGGGCGGCTTGCACTCGATCTTGCCCAGCACGCCGCCAAAACCGCGGATCAAGAGGTCGCGCATGTCCCAGCCGCAACAGTACACGGCCAGAATGTACAGGTCGTGGATGTGCAGGTCGCCGTTGATGTGCGCGTCGCGGATGCGGGTGGGGTACAGCCGGTTCAGCCAGTAGGCGCTGTTCACGGCGGTAAAGATGTGGTTGTTCAGGCCCTGGAGCGAGAACGACATGTTCGAGTTCTCGTTTACCCGCCAGTCCAGATGGTCGAGGTAGCCCTCGACGAGCTCGTTCGCATCGATCAGCGCGCGGATGTCGCGCAGCTTGTTGTGCAGGTCGCGATAGAGGATAAAGGCCTTGGCCGTCTTGGCGTGGCCGTGCTTGATGAGCACACGCTCGACGACGTCCTGGATATCTTCCACCGAGGGGACGGTGCCGACCTCATAGTAGAGGCCATTCAGCATGTCCGCCACGGCATTGGAGACAAAGACCGCACGCTCCCGATCATTCCCACCAACCGATTGGGCTGCTTTAAAGATGGCGCTGGTGATCTTGTCCTGATCGAACGGCACGACGCGACCGTCGCGCTTGCGAACCATCTGTGGGATCTCTCGGGGCATCACACTTCCTCCGTATGCCAAGCAACGAATGGGTCTACGACATGCCCGGCAGGGTCGCCGGGACTATGGACGGCAAACGCGTACTAGGACTCGCTACGCTGAACAGTGGAGCAGATGTGGTTAGCACCGAGCGGTGGGCGAGACCGATGTATCAAGAGGGCGGCCCCTTGAGGCGGTGGCCCATCGGGGTACATCTTGCCCGGCGCCGTGCCTTTGTCTGGCGGGCTGAGACTAGCGGTATCTATGCGTTGTACGACCATTATAGCGCATGCCCAGCGGCTTGGCAAGAGGAATTGCAGAAATCCACAGATTGTAACCTGGACGTCCTGATACCACTATCCGTAGTGTGTATACTCTGTAGTTGACCCAAGATATGGGATTATGGTGAGCAGACGATCCGCCCCATAGGGGCCACACCGGCGAGCCCGACGGGGATGCAGGATGTCCTGCAAATTGTGGATAACTCCGAAGCAGCAGTGGACGCCGTGTTAACCGAGGTTTCGGGCCGCAGGGGCCCCGCCGCCCCTCAGCCGGGACGCCGGCTGAGAGTGGAAGACAGCACGCCCTCTCGCAGCAGCCGGGACTGCAGGGCATGGCGCCCAAAGGCGCCGCTCATCAAGTGGGCGCCGCCGACCAGTATCGCAGTGGTGAGGTAGATCCGTTCGCGTAGCGGCCCGATCCCGGGGATCAGGACCGCCAGGGCGCAGAGCGCCAGGCCGAGGATCAGCCGCCGCCGGATGCCCAGGCGCACGCCCTGGGAGGTGTTCACCAGCCCGGCAACCAGGGCCACGAGCACCGGCCCGTCGCTCCACCCGGCCACGTCGGTCCAGCCCATCAGTTCCGCCAGGATCAGGAGCAGCCCCGTCAGCACCACCGCCAGCGCCAGGGTCACCCAGGTGATCCCCAGGAGCAGGGCTCCCCGTGCTCGGCGCCGGCCGAGGGCGCGGAGCTGACGGTACTCCAGCTGGGAGCCGTACCAGGCGGCCGCGATGATCAGGACGTACAGCGGGAGGCTGGCCAGAAAGCTGACCCGGGGCAGGAGGGCGAAAAAGAGAAAGGCGATCAGGATGGCGGCGCCCATGGTAAGCTCATAGATGCCATAGTCGTCCTGGCCCTCCCACTGGGCCCTGTTCAGCCAGTTGGCCATCCGTCCGTAGCGCTGATCCATGTCGCCTCCCGCGATGCCGTGCCATGTGGTGCCGGGGATACTAGCACACCGCCCCCGGGCCGGCAAGGTGCGGACGGATGTGCCCCCCTTCCCGGAAGGTTC
>JAAZBQ010000184.1 GCA_012513725.1 Chloroflexota bacterium | reverse complement strand
GCTCGGCCGGATGAGGATTCGGTGGCCGGCGGCGCGCTGGCGACCGCGGCGGCGTTCGGGGCTTCCACGATCACCTGCAGGGGGTGAGCGGCCGTGCCCCCTTGCTTTTGCGCCGTCAGGCGGTAGACGCCGTCCGCCCCGATCTCCTCGGGCAACGCGTACTCGATCTGCACCTCCCGACGTTCCCCCGGCGCGAGCACCAGGTAGGCGCCAAAGACGGTGCGCCCCGCCTCGTCCAGCGCTTCCACCGGCTCGTCGCCTCCCGACCCGGCGATGAGCCGTGCGCCCGGCGGCGCGTACACCCGGACGTAATCCCAGTAGCAGCCCTGGGTCATGTCCTGGTAGGTGGGCGCGTACTGCTTGAACTTGTCGCACTCTTCGGCGCGGGGCGCCGAGCGATTCTCGTAAGTCAGCGTCAGCCGGGCATGGGGAGCCCCCTCGCCCAACGACACGACATAATCCAGCGTCTGGGAGACACTGGCGGTCACCTTGTTGTAGCCCAGGTTCGAGTCCACCACCAGGAGGTAATCCTCCCCCGCCGTAGCCGGGGCCATCGCGCCGGCCCAGCCGTGGGCCTCGATGATGCCCTGTAGGGCGGGGTCGCGGGCATAGATCTGGATGTGCCGCTCGTCGAGGAGCGCCTTGGTGGTGGCCAGCAGGTCCAGCCAGGGCACCTCCCGGGGATTGCCCATCAGCCGCGAGGCGGCGGCCCCGGCGGCCAGGCCGATGACGTCCTTGCGCGAGGACCACCAGTCCAGCATCACCTGGGCGGTGCCGGCGCTGGCCCACTCGTGGGTAAAGCAGGGAAAGCCGGCGCTAAGGGTATCGACCGGGGCCTCTCCTTCGGCCGGCACTAGGCGCACCATGAGGTCGTACGGGCCGCCCTTGGCCTCCACGCCCAGTGTTCGGCTGTAGGCCGCCAGGCGAAAGGCGTCGCCGGCCTCCCCGCCGATGGGCAGCCGCTGGATGAGCGCCTTTTCCCGGCCCACCTCGCCCACCAGGTACAGCGAGCGCTCGCCCTCCCGGGCGATGCCATCCACCAGGCCGTCTTCCGGCCCCAGGCCGCTCGGTGTCCAGCCGTCGGGGAGGCCGTCGGCGTCGGCGTCCTCCTCAAAGGACCCGTTCTCCACCAGGTTGGCGCCCGGGGCGCCGAGGCGCTCCAGGGTCACCTCGTCGATCCACGCCTCACCGGCCTTGTTCGTCATGCGCACGGCGACCTCGATGGCCTGGTAGGGCGCCGTCGCGGTGAGCACCTCGCCGTCGGTCAGGAGGGCCTCGTCGGGCAGACCCCAACCCTGGCGCAAGCCCTCCTCCACCGCGCCGCGCTCCAGGGTTCCCCCGCCCGGCAGCTCCAGCGGCGCCAGGGCCTCCAGGAGCCGGGCCGCCGCGTGGACGTCCGCCGCCACGATGGCCTCCACAGGGATGTCCCGTTCCGAGCCATACAGGTCCGCCACCCGCCGGGCCGAGGTGGGGAAATCGGGCCACCAGTTCGCGTCGCGCGTCACCAGGAGGTCCAGCTCCATGTACTTGCGCAGGGGGTCCGGGGGGTCGTCGTGGGGCTTGGACCAGT
>JAAZBQ010000984.1 GCA_012513725.1 Chloroflexota bacterium | reverse complement strand
TTCCTGGACAAGCTGCGGCTGGATGCGGTGGAGCTATTCGACCACGAGGCGGGGGTCGATCCCGAGGACAGGCCGCCCCTGCGCGCCTACCGGCCGGACGATTACAACGCGTTCGTCATGTAGGCCCCAGACGTCTTGCGGCCATAACGAAAGGTGAACCCGTGGAGCTCTTGACCCTACAAAAGGCGGAACTCGCCACGTTCATCGCGACGCTCCTGGAGGAGCGCCGGGTGGTGGCGCCGGTGCGCCGGGACGGCGACCTGGCCTTTGCCGCCATCGCCACGCCCGACGAGGCCGTGCTGCGCTACCCGAACACCCGCGCGTCGGTCAAGGCGGCGTTCTTTCCCCAGGTCGAGTGCATGGTCCGTTATGAACGGGCGCTGGACCGCTACAACGAGGCCACCTCCACGCCCCTGGACACCACGCCCACCGTGCTCCTCGGCGCCCGGCCCTGTGACGCCCGCAGCCTCCTGCTCTTGGACGGCGTCTTTGGCCAGGGCCAGTACCTGGACCCCTACTACCTCGCCCGCCGCGAGAACACCGTGATCGTGAGCCTGGCCTGCGACCGGCCGCGGCAGACCTGTTTCTGCCACTGGTTCGGGTCCGGCCCCTATGACGCGACGGGGTCCGACGTCCTCCTCCGCGACGCGGGAGACGCCTATGTGGTGGAGCCGGTGACCGACCGGGGCCGCGCGCTCCTGGCCGAGTTCTCGCTCGCGCCCGCGGGGGATGCGACCGTGGCCCGGGCGGAGGAGATCGAGGAGCAGGCGGCCGCCCGCCTGACCCCCGTCGAGCCGGTGGAGGGCATTCAGGACGCGCTGGATGGGCTGTTCGATAGCCCGGTGTGGGGCGAGGTGGCGGAAAAGTGCCTGGCCTGCGGCACCTGCACGTATCTGTGCCCCGAGTGCCACTGTTTCAACATCGAGGATCGCGTCTTGCCCGCGTCCGGCGAGCGCGTGCGGGCCTGGGATTCGTGCATGTACCCGGGCTTTACCGTCCACGCCTCGGGGCACAACCCGCGGCCCGACCAGGCGGCCCGCTGGCGCCAGCGTGCCATGCACAAGTTCGATTACCTGCCCCGCAACGTGGGGCTGTACGGCTGCGTCGGCTGTGGGCGCTGCGTGCAGGCCTGCCCGGTGGGGCTCGATATCCGCGCGGTGCTGCGCAGCGTCCGGCAAGCCGCTGCGGAAGCAGAGGCCGCCGCGGTCGCAGAGAACACCGGGGAGTAGAGATGACCCAGACCCACGAACACGTCTGCCATTGCGCAGCGAACCCCTATCTGCCCGTCAGCATGCGGCTCGTCCGCGTGGTGGATGAGGTGGACGACCGCTCCATCAAGTCCTTCGACCTAGCCTTTGTGCGGCCGGAGGACGCCGAGCGGTTCTCCTACACGCCGGGCCAGTTCTGCGAGCTCTCGCTCCTGGGCGTCGGCGAGGCGCCTTTTGGCATCGCCTCCTCTCCCACCGAGGAGGGATTCCTGCGCTTCACCATCAAGCAGGCCGGCGTGGTGACCTCGCGGCT
>JAAZBQ010000983.1 GCA_012513725.1 Chloroflexota bacterium | reverse complement strand
CGCCGCCCCTGGCCCGCCCGCGATTCCTGGCCATCGTCTCCTCGGACATCGTGGCGAAGACGATGCTGCGCCGGGGCTCGGGGGCGGTGGAGGGTTTTGTGGTCGAGGACTATACCGCGGGCGGCCACAACGCCCCGCCCCGGCGCCGCGGGGGTGCGGGGGACGTACCGACGCCGGGCTTTAGTGAGGCGGACGCACCCCGCCTGGAGGGGGTCCGGGCGCTGGGGCTGCCCTTCTGGGTGGCGGGTTCCTGCGCCTCCCCCGAGCGGCTGGTGGCGGCCCAGGCGGCCGGTGCCAGCGGGGTGCAGGTGGGCACCATCTTTGGGCTGTGTGACGAGTCGGCCATCGCGCCGTGGATCAAGCGGGAGACGCTCGCCCGCTGGCGGCGGGGCGAGCACGCGGTCAAGACCGATTTCCGCGCCTCGCCGACGGGGTATCCCTTCAAGGTCGCCTGCCTGCCGGGGACGCTGGCCGACCCCGCCCTGGCCGAGGCGCGGCATCGCATCTGCGACCTGGGCTACCTGCGGGAGTGCTACTGGCGCGAGGGCGGCCGCCTGGGCTACCGCTGCCCGAGCGAGCCGCGGAAGGCCTACCTGGCCAAGGGGGGCGCCCCGGAGCGCCTGGAGGGCAGCCAGTGCCTGTGCAACGGCCTGATGGGCACCATCGGGATGGGGCAGGTGCGCGAGGCCGGCGAGGAGTTGCCGCTGGTGACCTCCGGCGAGGACCTCGGGTTCCTGGCCCACCTGGCGCCGGAAGGCGCGGCGGGCTATACCGCGCGAGACGTGCTCCGCTACCTCCTGGAAGCCTGACCCCCTGGGATCCCGCGGCAAAGGGCCGCCTGGAGCACTCAGACCTCGACCGGCACCTCCCGGCAGATGCGGATCTCCTCCCGCGACACGGCGCAGCCCAGGGCATGGACCGCCACACCCTGCCGGCGGGCCGCGGCCAACGCATCGGCGAACGTGGGGTCCATCACGCGGTGGGGCGCCAGCCGCTCGGCGTCGCCCCGCTGGATGACAAACACCACCGCGGCCGCGTCGCCAGCGGCCACGGCGCCCGCCAGTTCGCCAACGTGGCGGGCGCCGCGGGCGGTGGGGGCGTCGGGAAAGAGGGCCAGGCCGCCCTCTACCAATGAACAGGACTTGGCCTCCACCCAACAGCGCCCGCCGGGGCCGCGCAGTGAAAAGTCGATGCGGCTGGCGCCGAGGCGCACCTCCCGTCTCACCTCGGGGTACGCGGCCAGGGCCGCCGCACCATCCTCGGACGGCCCAGGGCGCCAGCCCTCCCGAAGCGCCTCCTCCAGGAGGGCGTTCGCCAACCGGGGCATCACGCTCACCAGCACGCCGTCGTAGTCGGCCAGGATGGCGTCATATGCCGTCTTGCGCCGAGCCAGGTCGTCGACGGGCGCCAGGTACAACGTTCGCCCGGGTACCAGCAGTTCCCGCAAGCGGCCGGGATCCGAGAGATGGGCGGCCACCCCCTCCCCATCGACGAGGACGGTGAGGCGGAAGCGGTTGTCGCGCCGCAGGAAGGTGGCCGGGATGGTGGGGGGCAAGCGCATGGCAATCGTCTCCGGGCGCTAAAAGTGCAGCTCCAACTTGCCCTCCTCGCGCATCTTGGCCCCATAGGCCTCCAGCGCCCGGCGCTCCGCCTCGGGCATCGCCACGCCACCCTCGGCCAGGGACCGGGCGATGCGGCGAAAGCGCTCCACGT
>JAAZBQ010000982.1 GCA_012513725.1 Chloroflexota bacterium | reverse complement strand
TAAAGGGCGACGGCACCACCTGGGCCACCAGGTCGGGGCGCGAGCGAGCCTCGTCCAGCATGCGGTGGGCTTCGGCGGCGTTCATGGCCATGCGCGCCTCGCAAAGGACGTGCTTGCCGCTCGCCAGCGCGGCGATGGTCACCGGCGCGTGCATGTACGGCCAGGTGCCGATCACGATGGCGTCCGTGTCGTCCGCCTCGACGAGGTCCAGCCAATTGCCATAGGCGGTGGGGATGCCGTGCTCCTCTGCTGCCCGCTGCGAGGATGCCAGCGTGCGGTTGGCGACGCTGACGATCTCCACCCCCTCGATCGCCCGCAGGCCGGGGATGTGCCGGGCCCGGGTGTTGCCCCCCGCGCCGACGAGGCCCACGCGTATAGATTCCACCATCTCATTGTCTCCCTTCCTGTGCCGGGGTTGTCCCTGCGTGCTCTGTTCATCGCCGGGCCGCCGCCGAGGAAGGGATGCTGCGCATGGGGAACGGCGGATGGTCCGGCCGGTGGTGCAAGTTGCGGCGCTCGGGCGTCTGGCCAATCAGGGCTGGCGCGCTGAACAGCCCACGGCGTGATCGCTTTCACCACACGCCGGGGATCAGCCGATAGCGTACGCGTTCGGCGTACTCCTGGTAGCCTGGCAGTTCGTCGCGCAGCGTTCTGTCTTCTAGCGCCGTCCGCGCAACGAGCACCAGCGTCATCGCAACAGCCGGGATGATCGCCCACAACGAGTTCAGCATGAACGGCACCCCCCAGTGTAGCAGTAGAGTGCCCACATACCCGGGATGGCGCACGTAACGGTACGGTCCACCCGTAGCGACGGTCTGCTTCCGCTCCTCCTGGATGCGAACGGTAGAGACAAAGAACGCGTTGGACACCATCGCCCAGACGAGCAGGACATCGTAACCCGCTACCGCTGCAGCGAGACCCATGATCCGGAGCGCCAGCGGAAAGACGGGCGACCAACCAAGGCGCACGTCCAGGCTCGCCACCACGTACTCGGCGACGATCAGCAGCCCCAACGCCCCCAGCAGGGCTTTGTCCCATCGCTTGGTGTCGGCGTGCGGGCGAGCGCGTTCGGCAAGCATTGCGGGGTTCACGGGCAAGATGAGCACCGCCGTCGACACCGTCCAGACGATGTACACGGCCACCAACGCCCACCCCATCCACCAGTCCCACCGGCCGACGATGCCGAACAGGATGCCAATCAGGATCAGGTTGCCCAGCGTCTCGCGCACCAGCCAGCGAATGGCGCCGGTCCTCACTTGGGAATCCGAGATCGGCCTAGTGCTCATGCAGAGTAACCTCCCTTGGAGGACTGCATCTACTCCGAACAAACACCACAAGGAGGCTGACCGTGTTCTGCCCTGGCGGAGGTCACTCTGGCCGGCGAACCGGCCCTCTCACCCCCCGATCGCCAGCGTGATCTCGTAAAAGTGCGTCTCCTCCGTCCCAAACGGCGCACCGGCCGCCTCCCGCACGATGACATAGTGCCGCCCGCTCTCGCGCAGGGTGTACTCGAGCCGCGCGTC
>JAAZBQ010000981.1 GCA_012513725.1 Chloroflexota bacterium | reverse complement strand
TCTAGGGCGTGAACGGGGCGTAGCGCAGCCAGGTAGCGCACTTGAATGGGGTTCAAGTGGTCGGACGTTCAAATCGTCTCGCCCCGACACAGAAAGGCCGGTGGCTCTAGCAGCTGCCGGCCTTTTCGGTTTCTTGGCCAGGACGGCTACTCGGGATGCATGGGTAGATGCCCCCGAGCGCGAGACGATGCTGTCAGGCGCCGTCACCCACCAGGAACGGCCCGCCGGTATGATTGCCTCAGCGGGCCGTTGTGGTAGACTGGCTCTGCTAGCCTGCTGATACCGGCTTGGCCATGCCTCGGGGTGTTCCGGCACCGCCGGGGATTCTTCTATTGTTGCTCCCAGACTACATCACAGGCCCACGCATGCCAATGGCAACCTCGTGGTGCTGTGGCAGTATCTGTTAGGATTCGCTTCACCCGAGGGGATTGGCGCGTATCGACGAAGGGACGCCACACGCCGCAGGCTAGCGCGGCGCCCAGATACGCTGAGGGGCTTGCGACGTGGGTGCGGTTCATCGGGAGTTCGCGCGGGACGCGAGCAGCGCGTCAAAGTTGCGGGCGAGCTCGTGGACGGCTACTACCTCGTCGGTGCCCTCATAGTACTCCCAGTAGGTGGTGCGCGTGGGGCGGCCCCGCACGACCTCGGTGATACCGATGCTCCACACTCCGTCGCGCTCCAGCTTGGCGCCGCAGGCTGAAAAGAGTTTGGCTAGCGCCAGCTCTGCCTCTTCGTTGGTGGCAAACGGCGTGTAGCGGTTCATCACCCGCGTGACCACCGCGTCGGCAGAGTAACGGGCCACGGGCACCGAGCGGGTGGGGCGCGGCGTGGGCGTGGGCTCCACCACCACCTGGATGCAGCCGGTCAGGAACAGCGCCAGGGCGACGACGAGGGCGACAACCTTACTTCGGGTATGCATCACGCCTCCTGACTGCCACCCACGGTATGCGGTCCGCGTAGGACCACGATAGTCAGTAGCGAAAGCGAGAGCACGTCCCAGACGAGTGCGGCTAGGAACGCCTGAGGCCCGCCTACCGCGGCTTGGTATAGCGTGTGGAGCAGACGACCAATGACCAAAAGCCACATTCCCCAGCGCTTGTGCTTGTACAATGCGACGACGGCTACCAAGGTAAGCAAGTCGCCCGGCGTGTAATCCGCCCACACTTTGAGCACCAGGTATAGACCTGTTAGGGCGAACACGACAACCTGAAGCCAGTGCCAGCGCTCCTTTGTCATGATGCTTCCTCCGATGAACCTGCGACGACTTAACGGAACTGGAAGTGCCCGTACATCGCGGTCATTCGTTGTCCGGTGCCAACCGGATACACCTCGGGACGGTGTCCAGTTCTAGGCGGTTGCCCCTCCTGTGCACGGGCATGAGGACATGGCTGCCCCGTCCGGCCTGCTCGAGTCTCAACTGCTTGTTCCGTCCGATCGGTGCTCTTCCATCTCCTGTACGGGCGCGATCATCGTTGCGCTTTGTGCCCACTTTCACGACCATACGCTGCGTCGGAATATTACTGCGCCATCTGCTGTCTGTCACGTGCCAGCGGTGCATCTCTGTGGCTCGGGAGGTGCGTTCTCAGCGTCTCCTTGTGCAGCGTCCTGCTCTGTCCAGTACCTCGCCTACTCGCTTGAGGATAGTAACCGCGTCCTCGCCTTCACCCATCACGAGTGCCATGAGTTCGCCCAGCCCAGCCGCCTGACGCGCTCCCTGCTCTTGTCATGCTCCTGGCGTTCCTGACAGAGCCGAGCCGGCGACCAATCGATCGCCGGCTCCTCTTGTTCGCCTGGGTTCCGGGCCCCTGCGTTCATCCCGCGCGACCCGTCCTCCCTGGCAGAAAGACCGCCCTGGGCTATCCCTCCCGCTCCACCGCCTCCCGCGCCGCACGGATGTTGGAGGTCGGCGCGACGATCGGCGTCACGCAGCCCGTGCCCAGGATGAACCCCCGCCCGCCGGTCTGGCGGATGGCGTCGGCGGCCTCGCGGCGCACATCCTCCGGGGTGCCGCGCACCATCGTCTCCCACTGGCGCAGGCCGCCGCATAGCGCGCCGGCAAACCGCTTCCGGGCGTCGGTGAGGCTCGGCGGGGTCTCCCGATCGTGCCAGTTCACCGCCTGCACCGGGTAGCGGGCCAGCCGGTCGAACATCACCTCGTCGCCGTGCAGGTGCAGGAGGTGGAACCAGGCGTGTTCCGCCGCCTCCAGTACCTCCAGGTCGT
>JAAZBQ010000980.1 GCA_012513725.1 Chloroflexota bacterium | reverse complement strand
TCATCCGGGAAGAGTGCCCCGAGGGGCTCATCATGTCCGAGGAGTCGCATAGCGACTGGGTGACCGACCCCGAGCGGCCGGTGTGGTACGTGGACCCGCTAGACGGCACGACGAACTTTAGCCGGGGGCTGCCGATGTTCGCCACCTCGGTGGGGGTAACCGTCGGGGGCGAGGCGCGCTACGGTGTGGTGTACGATCCCCTCCTCGGCCACCTGTTCAGCGCCGAGCGGGGCGGCGGGGCCTGGCTGAACGGCCAGCGCCTGCACGTCAGCGATCGGCGGGAGATGATGGATTGCCTCGTCACCCTGGATTGGCCGCGGGCGCCCGAGGAGCGCCAGCAGTGCGCCGACTATTTGGCGCGGGTGGCCTCTCACGTCGACGCGGTGCGCTCCCGGGGCTGCGCGTCGCTCGGGCTGTGCTACATCGCCGCCGGCTGGGCGGATGCCTACCTGCAATACACCCTCAGCGCCTGGGACGTGGCCGCCGGGGTGCTGCTCATCGAGGAGGCCGGCGGGCAGACCACCGACCTGCGGGGGAACCCCTATCGCCTGGAGCAGCCGGACTGGCTGGCCACCAATGGCTACATCCACGACGCGATGCTGGCACACCGGCCGTTCGGCGACTGATCTGGCCAAGAGCGGCCTTCTCACCAGATGGTGGGAAGGCCGCCTGCATGCCTCGGAAGCCGCCCGAGCGGCCTAGACGTTCACCTTGTCGTCGGGCAGGTAGGGGGTCTTGATAAAGATCAGGCGGAGCGGCGCGTCCGAGTCGTTCACGATGTCGTGGCGGTCGGCCGGCTCCATGCGGAACGCCTCGCCGGCCTCCGCCGCCAGGCGCTCGTCGTTCACCACAAAGGTGCCTCGTCCCTCGGCCACGTAAAAGGTCTCCTCGACCTCCCGGTGATAGTGGCCGCCCAGGCTCTCCCCGGGCTTGAGGAGGATCACGCCCCAGTCGATCCGCGGCCCGCGGAACAGGTACTTGACCCCGCTGTCGCCGCCCCGGTAGGCGAGGTCCTGCTCGTTCACCCTCTGCATGGCGTCCTCCTGGTTGTGCTGGTGATGGTACGGTCCTTCCCGTCTTGGCCGAGCCGTGCAGACGAGAGGTTACCGGGATGGCCGGAACCATCCCTCGGTCCCGGTCGTCGTGGCGTGGCCGGCTACAGCGCTGCCTCTAGAATAGCCCGCACGTCCTCGGCGGCCAGGGGCCGCGGGTTGTGCTGCAGCGAACCGGAGGGCAGCGACTCGTCGATGATCTGGGGCAGGTGCTCCTCGCCCACGCCATAGTCGCGCAGGCGGGTGGGAATGCCGATGCGCCCCAGGAGCCCCCGCACGCCCTCGACGGCGGCCCGGGCGTCCGCGTCCGCCTCGCCGGATGCCGCGCCGCCCATCAGGCGGTAGACCTCCGCGTACTTTTTCCCTGCGTACGCCAGGTTGTACTCCATCGTGTAGGGCAGGAGCAGGCCGCAGATCACGCCGTGGGGGATGGAGAAATGGGAGCCGAGGGGGTGGGCCATGCCATGCACGCCACCCAGCCGGGCGCTGGCCATGGCCATGCCGGCCATCAGGCTGCCGTAGGCCATATCCTCCCGGGCCGAGAGGTCGTCGCCGGCCGCATAGGCCCGCTCCAGGCTGCGGCCGATCAGG
>JAAZBQ010000979.1 GCA_012513725.1 Chloroflexota bacterium | reverse complement strand
CAGGGAGATGTACAGGTAGCCATCGGGGCCAAAGGCCAGCGCCCCGCCGTTGTGGTTGGCCTGGGGCTGGTGAACCTGCAGGATCACCCGCTCGGAGGCCGGGTCGGCCCGGTCCGGGCTATCGGGCGACACGGCGAACTCGGACACGTGGCTGGTGTGATCCCAGCCCCCGGGGCCGCCCTCGGCCAACGGCGCGCTATAGTAGACGAACAGGCGGCCGTTCTCCGCAAATCCGGGGTGCAGGGCGATGCCCAGCAGGCCGCGCTCGTCATAGCCGGAGCGCACCGCCACCATCCGGTCGCGCAGGTCCAGGAACGGCTCGGGGAGCAGGCCCTCGGCCACATTCAGCACGCGGACGAGCCCCACCTGATCGATAACCAGGGCGCGAGCGCCCTCGGCGTCGGTAAAGGCCACCCCCACCGGGGCGGTGAGCCCCTCGGCCACTGACTCCAGCCGCACAGAAGAGGGGAGTTCGGTCGGCGCCTCGGCAGCGGGCTCTTCTACGGGCTCCGTCGTCGGCTCCGCCGCCGGCTCGGCCGGGGCGGTGGGCTCGGCGGCCGCGGTGGGCTCGGCCGGCTCATCGGCGACCTCGTCGCCCGGCTCGTCGGCCGGGGCAGCAGGCGTCGCCTCGCCAGCGTCTTCGGCCAACGGCGTGGGGCTGGGGTCCACTGCGGGCTCCGTCGCCACCGGCGGCGAGCCCTCGGGCGCCGGGGTGGCCAGGCTGGGCGGCGTGGGCGTGGTGGCGGGCGCAGGCGTCGCCACGCAGCCCGACAGCACCAGGACCAACGCCAGCAGGGCAGCGGATATGCTCCGTACGTTCATTGGGGATCCCTCCCTATCACGCGACGGCGGTCGGCCGGCGAGAAGGGAGGGGTCGGGCGCGGGCAAATTGCGGAGGATCGCGGCGCGAGCCGCCAGATGTCGAACCTACCCCCAGCATACCCCGTGCCCCACAAGGGGTCAACCGCCCGGTCTCAGACCGGATGCATGCGGACAGCCCAGCCCTCCCGCCCCACCCCAAGATGAGCTGCTCTTCTATGGGCTGCGGCAGTCGCCTGCCCTGAGGTCCGCCGAAGGGTGCTGCCGCTTTCCGACCCGTACAGCGCTACAATCGCGTGGCGACAGGCCTGCCTCTGTACTTCTTTCCCAGACACATGAGATTGTGGTCCCCTGGGCGACATACCCGTAGAGTTGGGCGAACAAAGCGGCAGCACCCTTCGGCGGACCCTACGGCAGACCTCAGGGCAAGCTTCAGGGCAGGCGACTGCCGCAGCCCATAAAAGAGCAGCCCATCTTGGGGCCGAAAGAACGGCACGGCTGTCGCCGGGCCTCAGGAGCCGGCCGGCTGGGGCCCCGCGGGGCGGTAGGGCACCCGCTCGACGGGCTGATAGGCCACGGCCAGGTGCGGCGTGGGTAGCCACACGTTGCCATCGTGGCGCGATTCCATCCCCGCGGCCAGGATCCCGGTGGTGAGCAGCGTGCGCTCGGCCGGGTACGTGGGCCGCCCCGTCAGGAACATCTCCTCGATGTT
>JAAZBQ010000183.1 GCA_012513725.1 Chloroflexota bacterium | reverse complement strand
TCCCGAGGCGCCGTGGCCCCCGGATCGCTCCTATCGGTGTATTTCCCACTGCGGGACGACCTGGAGGTCGCCTCGGCCGAGGAGGCGCTGAACCCCGCCCTGTGCGACGTGACCCTCCAGGAAAAGGCGCTCAAACTGGGCCTGCTGCTGGAGAACGTGAACGTCTCCCACGGGCTGGGGGCCATCTCCACCGAACACTCCGAGGCCGACCTGGACGCGGTGGTGGCGGCGTGTGGGGCGTTCGCCCGGCGGTTGGCGGCCAGCCGCTAGGGGCGGATATCCCCAGCGTGCCGAGCTACCGGAAGGATGCATATGGCGACAGAGGAACTCGAGGCCGTCCAGACCGCAGAGACGAGCCCCGCCCCGGGCGGAGCGCGCCGGGACCTCCTGTGGGGCGCGGGCCTTCTGGGTGCGTTCTTGCTGATCTCGGCCGGGTTCATGTTCGGCTACAGCCCGCGCTTTCGGCGCGCCCTGATCGGGTGGGGCGATTTCCGCCTCACCGTAGTGCACTCCAACGACACGATGGGATACCTGGACGTCTGCGGCGGTTGACGCGGCGTCAGCGGCGGTGTGGCCCGGCGGGCCACCCTCATCGAGCAGGAGCGCGCCGAGAGCGAGCGGATCCTGGTGCTGGACGCCGGCAACTCCCTGATCGGCGACCGCGAGCCGGCCGTCTCCAGCCGGGGGCGCACCAGCATCGAGGCGCTGAACGCCCTGGGGTACGACGCGATGACCCTGGGAGCCCTTGACGTCACGATGCTAAGCCTCCCTGACCTGGAAACGGCCCTTGGCGAGGCCGAGTTCCCGGTGGTCTCGGCGAACGCGGTCGTCTCGGCAACCGGCGCGCTGCTGACGGAGCCCTATGCCATCCTGGAACGCGGGGGCCAGCGCATCGCCATCCTGGGGCTCACCGATCCGTGGGAGGGACCCGAGGTACGCGTTGAGGACCCGCTGGAGGCAGCGCGCCGCTACCTGCCCGAGTTGGCCGAGCGCGCCGACATCGTGGTGCTCCTCTCCCGGGCCGGCGCCGATGTGGACCGCACGATCGTGGAAGAATTCCCCGCCATCGACATCGTGGTAGGCGGAGGATCCGCGGCGGTCACCACCACCCTGTCCTCCGGCTCTACCGTGTTCCTGGCCCGCGACTATGCATCGCCGGGCGATGCGGGTACCCGGGTGGGCGTCGCCCACCTGACCTTTAGCCGGCAAGGCACGCTGGCAGACCACACCTGGCTCCAGGTCCTCCTCGATGCCAGCCTGCCGGAGGATGCCGAGATCGCAGCCTGGGTGACCCAGGCGCTGGACGAGTACCGACCCAGAACGCCGTAGCAGCGCACTGGCCCTCTGCGCGTCGCGGGGGCAGTGCGCCGGGAAGCCGCGCCGCGTCGTCACTTGGCGTCCCAGCGCGCTCCTCACCTGCATCGTCGTCTCATCCATCGTTCTCGTGAGGGCCGTGGGCCAGAAGGGCATCCCATGAACACCAAGAGACTGGTCATCCTGCACTCCAACGACATGCACGGCGACTTTTTGGCCGAGATGGCGGAGGGCAAGGAGGAACTCGTTGGCGGGCTGGCGCTCCTCTCCGGGTACATCAACAAGGTCCGCGCCGAGGAGGAACACGTCCTGTACGTCATCGCGGGAGACATGCTGCAGGGCTCCCTGATCGACAGCGAGTACAAGGGCATCTCGACGATCGAGATCATGAACTACCTCGCCCCGGACGTCGTGGCGATCGGCAACCACGAGATGGACTATGGCCTGCCGCACCTCCTCTTCCTGGAAAAGATGGCCAACTTTCCCCTCGTGAACGCCAACCTGTACATCACCACGTGCAACAAGCGGCTCCTGA
>JAAZBQ010000978.1 GCA_012513725.1 Chloroflexota bacterium | reverse complement strand
GGGTCCGGCGGCTGCGGCTCCACAGCCACACCTCGCCCTCCCGCAGGCTGCGGGCCAGCGATTCCCGGTTCATGTAGGCCACCATCAGCACTTGGCCGCTGTCGGCGTCCTGGATGACGGCAGGCACGAGGCCCCGCTCGTCCCAGGCTAGGTCGCTCGGCGCTACGGGGCCCGTTTCGATCTCGCTCATGGCCGCACCGGCAGCCCGCGCTCGCGGAGGTAGCCTTTGACCTCGCCCACGCTGTACTGCTGGAAATGGAACAGCGACGCCGCCAGCGCCGCGCTGGCCCCGCCCTCGGTGAGCACGTCGTAGAAATGCTCCAGGGTCCCCGCGCCACCCGAGGCCACCACCGGGATGGAGACGGCGTCGGCGACGGCGCGGGTGATCTCCACGTCATAGCCGTTCTGGGTGCCGTCGCAGTCCATGCTGGTGAGCAGGATCTCCCCGGCGCCGCGGTCCTCCACCTCCCGGGCCCACTCCAGCGCGTCGCGGCCGGTCGGCTGTCGGCCGCCGCTGATGTACACCTGCCAGTGGCCGTCCTCCTCCCGCTTGACGTCGATGGCCACCACGATGCACTGGGAGCCGAAGCGCTTGGCGCCCTCGTCGATGAGGTCCGGCGTGCGCACCGCGGCGCTGTTGATGGACGTCTTGTCGGCGCCGGCCAGCAGGATGGCCCGCAGGTCCTCGACGGTGCGCAGTCCGCCCCCCACGGTAAAGGGGATGGTGACGGCGTCCGCCACCCGGCGCACCATGTCCGCCACGATGTCGCGCCCCTCGTGCGAGGCAGCGATATCCAGGAAGACCAGTTCGTCGGCGCGCTCGTTCGAGTAGATGGTCGCCTGCTCCACCGGGTCGCCGGCGTCGCGCAACTCGACAAAGTTCACGCCCTTGACCACGCGGCCGTCCTTGAAATCGAGACAGGGGATGATCCGTTTGGCCAGCATATCCATAGTGCCTCCAGTCGTCTGCGGAGACTAGTCTCCAGATGCCTCGCCCAGCAGGGCCAGCGCCTCGGGGAGCGTCAGGCGCCCCTCGTAGAGGGCCATCCCCACGATGACCCCGTCGATGCCGTCCGCCGCGTGCGCCGCCAACTGCTCCAGGTCGTCGAGGGACGACACGCCCCCCGAGGCGATGACCCGCAGCCCGGTCTCCCGGGCCAGGGCCGCCGTGGCCGGCACGTTGGGGCCGGTCAGCATGCCATCGCGGGCCACGTCGGTATACACCACCCGCTGGACGCCCAGCGCCGCCATCCGGCGGCCGAGGTCCACGGCCTCCACCTCCGAGACGTCCACCCAGCCCGAGATCGCCACGCGCCCGTCGCGGGCGTCGATGCCCACGGCGATCCGCTCGGCGCCGTAGCGCGCCAGCGCCTCGCGGACCACCTCCGGCTCGCGGATCGCCACCGTGCCGAGGATGATCCGGGCCACGCCGAGATCCAGGACGCGGTCCACGTCCTCTACGGAGCGTAGCCCGCCACCGAACTGGATAGGCAGATCCACCGCCCTGCGGATGCGGGCCAGCGCGGCGAGGTTGGCCTCGCCCGAGCGGCCCAACGCGCCGTCCAGGTTCACCACGTGGAGCCACGCGGCGCCCTCGGCCGCCCAACGCCCGGCGGCCTCTACGGGATCGTCGGCGTAGACGGTTTCTCGGGCGAAATCCCCCTGCTGGAGGCGCACGCAGCGCCCCCCGCGGAGGTCGATGGCCGGATAGATGATCATGCCTCGCGCACCTCCAGGCCGGCCGCCGCGCACCAGTTGCGCAGGATTCGCGCCCCGACGTCCTGGCTCTTTTCCGGATGGAACTGGATGCCGTACAGGTTGCCCCGGGCCACCGCCGAGGCATAGTCGATCCCGTAATCCGTGGTGGCTGCCACGACGGAGGGGTCGCTGGGCTCGGCATAGTAGGAGTGGACGAAGTAGGCATAGTCATGGTCGGGCAGCCCCTTCCAGAGGGCTGTCGGCCGCGCCTGGTGGATTTGATTCCAGCCCATGTGCGGCACCTTTAGGCCGGCGCCAAAGCGGCGCACCCGCCCGCCCAGGACGCCCAGGCCGCGATGCTCGCCCATTTCCTCGCCCACCTCGAACAGGAGCTGCAGCCCCACGCAGATCCCCAAAAAGGGCACCCCGTCGCCGATGGCGGCCACCAGATCGGCCTCCAGCCCGAGCGCCCGGAGGTTGCCGATGGAGTCGCCAAAGGCGCCGACCCCCGGGAGCACCAGGGCCCCCGCCTGGCGCACCCCGGTGGGGGTATCCACCACCTCCCCCGCGACGCCCAGGCGCCGGAAGGCCATCACCACGTTGCGCAGGTTGCCTACCCCGTAATCGACGATGCCTAGCAAGGCGCCCTCTCCGGGAAGCAGCTAGAGGTCAGGGCCAACGTCACCCGCCCTCGAGGTCACTGATCAGGTCCTTCATTTCCCCAATCTCCTCGCGCTGGCTCGCGATGATCTCGTCCGCAAGTTCCCGAACGCGTGGATCGGTGATACGCGCGCGCTCACTCGTCAGGATGGCGATGGAGTGGTGCGGGATCATGGCCTTCATGTAGGACGTGTCATCGATGGTCGTCTGGCTGCGGACCAGCCAGAGCATCAGGGCGAACACCACGGCGCTACCGGCCCAGATGCCGATGTTGACCCGCCGCTTGTCCAGCATCTTTTGCATGAATGCCAACATGATGGCCGCCATGACCGCCCCCATCAGGAGCGCCATATAGGTGCGGGTTTCGCTAAAGACCACGTGATCCAGCTGGTACGTGTTCAAGTACATGAGCCCAAACATCGCGGCGGTGGAAGTAGCAACCATGGCGCCGAACCTCGCGTACATTCCCATGGATACCTCTCCTTTCCCTGGCCGCGGCCGATGCCACGTGCCCCGGAATCGCAGTAGCCCCCGTTCCGGACGATCCACTCAGGTTCGTTCCCAAGCCGAGACCCCTGCAGAGCCGCTC
>JAAZBQ010000977.1 GCA_012513725.1 Chloroflexota bacterium | reverse complement strand
GCGAGGATCGCTGTTCCCGTTGCTGATGACGCCCATCGAGAACCTGCGCCCGAGCGTCGTGAGCGCCTCCCGGGCGCCCGGGAGGGGGCGCATCAGCGTGTGTCGCCGACGCAGGTACCCGTTGCTGAGGCGAGCGGCCAGATCGGGGTCCGGGTAACCGATCATCTCCAGCGCGCGCGCAAAGCCCAGCCGTCGCACGTGCTCGTGGCGTGCTCCGGGGTGCTCGGCCGCCACGAGCTCGCGGATCTCGACCAGCGCGGGCACCGTCAGCCAACCCGGCGCGCCCGGGACGACGCGCTGGATCTCCTCCAGTACCCAGGCGAGGGAAGCGCGCATGGCGGCGTCGAAATCGACCAGGGTGCCATCCACATCGAACGAGATGGTGGTGATCTCCCGCCGCCAGGGGAGGGCCTCTGGATCCATCGGGGAGTGCCTCCTGCGACGCAGCGACCGCGCCTGGGCTAGCGCTGCTGGATGGCTGTGTTCACGGCGCGGACGACATCCTCGTAGGTGTACGGCTTGGACAGGAGCGTCGTGGCGCCGAGGCTGCCCAGTTGCTCGGGGCTGATCGTCTCGCCCCAGCCGGTGGCCAACACGACGGGCATCTCGGGGTGCAGATCGTGGGCCAAGCGGGCCACCTGGTGACCCGAAATGTTCGGCATGCCCAGGTCGGTGATCAGGAGGTCGTAGACAGTCTGGCGCAGTAGGTCGATGGCCTCTGCCCCGCCGGAAACGGCCGTCACGTGCTGCCCCTCCCGCTGCAAGAGGCGCGTGAGGACGCTCAGCACCGAGGGATCGTCGTCGACTACCAGCACCCGCAGATGGCGCAGTGCCAGGGCATCGGTCTCTGGCGCAGCGGGCGGCTCGGGGCCTGCCTCCTCCTCGGTGATGGGCAGATGCACGACAAACGTGCTCCCCTTGCCCGGCGCACTCTGGATGACAATGTGCCCCCCGTGGCGCTCGACGATGCTCAGAGACATGGTGAGCCCCAGACCGCTGCCCATGGTGCCCTTGGTGGTAAAGAACGGTTCGAACACCTGCCTCTGCTGGGCCTCGGTCATCCCCACGCCGGTGTCCTCGACGGTCAGCGTACACCATTCGTCGTCGGCCCCGATGCGCAGATGCAGGGCGCCCCCCAGGGGCATGGCGTCCACGGCGTTCATCACCAGGTTGCTCACCACGCGACGCAACTCGGCCGCGTTCCCCTGCACCGTCGGCTGCGCCTCCACCTCGACCTCCGTGCGGATGGTGACGCCCCGCGACTGCGGCACATCCTTCCAGTGCGGCTGGGTGAGCGCCAGCGCCTCGTGCACCACCTGATCGAGGCGCAAGGGCGCAAAATCGCTCGTATCCTCACCAGAGCGGTACAAGGACTGGATGCGGCGGACGGCCTCGGCCGCCTCGGTGGTGGAGACCAGGGCCATGCGCAGGTCGTCCGACGCCGCGGCGGGATCCTCGCGCATCTCCAGGAGCGCCAGGTTGGCAAAACCCCGGATGCCGGCCAGGAGGTTGTTGAAATCATGAGCGATCCCGCCAGCCATCTGCCCGAGCGTGCGCAACTTTTCCGAGCGCATGAGCGCCTGGTGCGACCGCACCTTGTCCGTCACGTCGGTATCCACCGAGAGGAGGCAACGCCTGCCCTGGTAGGTAAAGGCCGTCCCATGCACCTCGACGTCGATCAGCGCGCCATCCTTGCGGATGTTCACCGCCTGACCGTGAAAGACCCCGTCTTCCGCGATGGCCCGCCTAAAGTTCTCCAGGTCATGGTAATGCTCGGGGTGCACGAGGGTCGAGAGGTGCATGCCGACCAGTTCGTCCTCGCTGTAGCCATAGATGCGGCAGGCGGCGGGGTTCACGGCCAGGATGTAGCCATCCTCGTCAAAGATGGTCAGCCCGTCGGTGACGGATACAAAGATGTTGCGATACTGCTCTTCGCTCTCGCGCAGGCCCTGCAGGAGTTGGGCGTTCCGGTAGGCGATGGCCGTCTGGTTGGCAAAGGCCGCCACAGAAGGGAGGTAGAGGGGATTGATGG
>JAAZBQ010000976.1 GCA_012513725.1 Chloroflexota bacterium | reverse complement strand
GTCTGCTGCCGCTATGCCCTGCGGCTGGCGCGCGTCCTCAAGGCCCGCCGCCCCGACGCCGACATCACCCTGTTCAAGATGGACATCCAGCACTCGGGCCGCGACGCGGCCGCCGCGTGGCAGGCGGTGGGCGCCGAGGGGATCCGCATCGTCTCCGGGCTGCCGGCCGTAGTGCGGCGGGCGCCGGACAACCCCCAACAGGCAGAGTTCCTGTACGACGACATCCTCGGCGATCGCCTGGAGCGCGAAACGTTCGACATCGTGGTCCTCTCGACGGGCATGCAGCCCCGCCGAGATGCCGGCGCGGTCGCCGCCCTGGCGGACCTGAACCTGGACCGCTACGGCTTTTACGCCACGCGAGACGATGGCGTGACGACGCGAGTTCCCGGCGTGTTCGTGGCGGGCGCCTGCGCCGCCCCGCGATCCATCGCCGAGTCGGTGGCCCACGCCCAGGTCTCCGCGGGGGCCTGCCATCGTTACCTCCAGGAGAAGGGCGCATGAGCGACGAGCAGCGCACCCCCGTCGAACGATCCGTGCTGGTGCTGGGCGCCGCGCCCGAGGCGGGCTGGGTAGCCGAGGCCCTGCGCGACCGGGGCTACCAGGTAGCCCAGGTGCCCGGGAAAGAGACGGACGCCGCCCGCGACGCCGCCGGCATCGACCGGCACGACGGCTGGCGCCTCGCCCGCATGGACGGCCGCGTGGGCGCCTTTCGGGCCGGCCTGGTAGACGAGGATGGCCGGCAAGAGACCCTGGCCGCCTCGGCCGTGGTGGTCGCCGTGGGCAACCGCCGCGCGGTCTCCTGGGAGCGCCTGGGCGTCTCGCCCGCCGATCCGGGCGTCATGACCGTTCCCCAGGCGCGGCGCCTCCTCGATGCGCCCCGGGAGACGGGGCCCGCCTACCCCCACCGCCAGCAGACCATCCTCGTGGCGCTGGACCTGGGCGGCGATACCGCCAAGGAAACGGCCACCGAGGCCCTCTTTTTGGCGCGGGACCTCCGCGCCCGCTGGAACAGCGAGGTCCTGGTCCTCTACCGCAACCTCCAGGTGGATACGTCGGACCTCGAAGCCCTCACCCGCCACATGCGCGAGGAGGGCGTGGTGTTCTGCCGCTACGAGGAGCCGACGCTCGAGGCCACCGAGCAGGGCGTGGCGTTCACCTACGTCGAGGGCACCCTCCTGGGCCAGATCCTCATCGTGCCCGAGGACGTCTTCCCCCGCGAGGACACCCCGGCGCTGGCCAAGGCCCTGGGCCTGCGGGTGGGCGAGGATGGCTACTTCCAAGAGGTGAACATCCGCCAGTATCGCCCGGGCCTCTCGGAGCGCAAGGGGATCTATTACGCCGGGCGCTGCCACATGGACGCCGACCCCGCCACGCTGCGCGCCGACGCGTTCCGCGCCGCCGCCGACGTCGACGCCCTGTTGGGCCGCGGGTACCTCACGCCGGAGGCGATCCGCGCGGAGGTGGATTCGGCCAAGTGCGCCCGCTGCCTCACCTGCGTGCGCACCTGCCCCCACGGCGCGGTGGACGTCGTCACCCGCGACGGGGTCACCGCCGCGTGGGTGGAGCCCCTGGCCTGCTGGGGCTGCGGGGCGTGCGTGGCCAACTGCCCGGTGCAAGCCATCGATCTGTTGGGGCTGGAGACGCCGGCCTGGGCCAGCAGACTGAGCGAAGGGGTAGCCGCCTCATGACCGACGAATCCAAGATGGTGGTGATCGGCTGCGTCCATTCGGCCGGCGTGGCGCGCGATGGGCTCCAGGAGACGGGCCAAGCGCTACCCGATTACGTCGAGTGGGTGGACGTCCCCTGCGGCGGATCGGTCGACGACCTCCTGATCCTCCGGGCGATGGAGCACGGCGCCGAGCGCGTGCTGGTGCTGGTCTGCAACGACGGGGCC
Organism: Chloroflexota bacterium; assembly: GCA_012513725.1. Lineage (GTDB taxonomy): Bacteria > Chloroflexota > Anaerolineae > UBA1429 > UBA1429 > JAAZBQ01. The sequence goes on along the minus strand of JAAZBQ010000976.1, from coordinate 293 downwards.
TGCCGCTCGCTGGATGGCAGCCGCTGGGCGCAACAGCGCGGCGCCGCGGCCCGGGCGCTCCTGGAGGAGATCGGCATCGCCCCCTGGCGCGTGCAGGTACGCCCCATCGGCCCCAACATGTCGGCGGATCTCCTGGCCTGGATTGCCGCGTTCACCGAGCCCGTGTCGGAAGCGGCAGAGTAACGAGGGAACCATGATCGTCGCAGAGCGCAAGCCGCTGCCGGAAATCCTGAACAACGTCCGCGAACTGGATCGCCTCCTGGTGGTCGGCTGCAACACCTGTGTGGCGGTGT
>JAAZBQ010000975.1 GCA_012513725.1 Chloroflexota bacterium | reverse complement strand
GAGGAGGAGGACGTCTACCTCGACGCGGTGCGGTTTGTGAACTATGTCGGCCTGGGCCCCCGGTCGGGGGACGCGGCCTCTACCCTCCCGTTCGGGCAACAGCGGCTGCTGGCCATCGCCCGGGCCCTGGCGTGCGATCCCCGGGTGCTGCTCCTCGATGAGCCGGGCGCCGGCCTGAACCGCATGGAAAAGAACGACCTCGCCGACCTGATCGGCCGAATCCAGGAGACGGGGGTGACGATCATCCTCGTGGAGCACGACATGGAGCTGGTGATGCGCCTGGCCGACTGGGTGGTGGTGCTGAACCACGGCGCGCGCCTGGCCAAGGGCTTACCCGACGAGGTGCGCCGCAACCGGGCCGTGGTGGAGGCCTACCTCGGCGCGGGAGACGACGATGACTGACGGGCCCACCCTGGGGGTGCGCGACCTCAGCGTCCACTATGGCCGGGTGCAGGCGGTGCGCCGGGCGACGCTCGAGGTGCGCCCGGGCGAGATCGTGGCCCTCTTGGGGGCCAACGGGGCGGGCAAGTCGACGCTCCTCCGGGCGGTGGCCGGGCTCCAGGCGCCCACCGAGGGGGAGGTACGCTGGGGCGAGGAGCGGCTGGATGGCCTCCCCGCCCACGCGGTAGCCCGGCGGGGGCTGGCGCTGGTGCCCGAGGGGCGGCAGATGCTGGCGTCCATGACGGTCCGCGACAACCTTCTCCTGGGCGCCTACATGGCGCACTCGGGGAGCCTCGGCGCCCTCCTGGGCCCGGTGGGCCGGGTGCGGCGGGGCGACCTGATGCGCGAGCGGCTGGAGGGGGTGTACCGCACCTTTCCGCGGCTCGCCGAGCGGGAGCGGCAGGCGGCCGGCAGCCTCTCGGGGGGCGAGCAGCAGATGCTGGCCATCGGCCGGGCGCTGATGTCGGCGCCGCGGCTCCTCCTCCTCGACGAGCCCTCCATCGGCCTGGCGCCCAACCTGGTGCGGGAGATCCTGGCCCTTCTGGCGGGGCTCCGCGACGAGGGGCTGACCATCCTCCTCGTGGAGCAGGATGCCCGGGCCGCGCTGCGGATCGCCGACCGGGGGTACGTGATGGAGACGGGCCGCATCGTGGCCGACGGCGCCGCCCGGGAGCTCCTGGCCTCCGACCGCCTCCGCCGCGCGTACCTCGGCATGGTGTGAGAAGACCTTACCACGGATGCCACGGATAAACGGATGGAACGGATGAAGAACAATCTACCACGGATGCCACGGATAGACGGATGGAACGGATGAAGAGGGAGAAGAGCGTCTTGATTCGGTGGGCGCGAATGCGTCGGACTCACCACAAAGGCCACCAAGACCACAAAGGAAGAGGGCGGGCATGGAGGGGCATCCCCCTTGGTGTTCTTTGTGGCCTTGGTGGTGAGGTCGGTCGGCGCGGGTGCATGCGGCTAGCCAAAGCATGATCTTCTCCTCATCCGTTCCATCCGTTTATCCGTGCCATCCGTGGTAGATGCTCCTCTTATCCGTTCCATCCGTCTATCCGTGCCATCCGTGGTAGATTCAGACTTGGAGTGCATGATGAGTGTGACGATTGAGAATACTGACCTGACCACCCTGCAGACCGAGCGCCTGCGCCGCCTGGTGGGGCGCGTGTATGCGCGGGTGCCGTTCTACCGGGAGGCGTTCGACGCGGCCGGCGTTGCGCCGGCCGACGTGCGGACCCTCGACGACCTCCGCGCGCTGCCCTTTACCCGGAAGAGCGACCTTCGCGACCACTATCCCTTTGGCCTCCTGGCCGCGGACATGGACGACGTCGTGCGGGTGCACGGCTCGAGCGGCACCAGCGGCAAACCGACCGTCGTCGCCTATACGGCCGCCGACATCGACCTGTGGGCGGAGGTGATGGGGCGCACGCTCTCCCTCGGCGGGGTGACCCGCCGGGATATCGTTCACAACGCCTACGGCTATGGCCTCTTCACCGGCGGGCTCGGCGCCCACTATGGCGCCGAGCGCCTGGGCGCCGCCGTGGTGCCCGCCTCCGGCGGCGACACCCGCCGGCAGATCATGCTGATCCAGGATTTCGGCGCGACGGCCATCTGCTGCACCCCCTCGTACGCCATCTACCTCGCCGAAGTGGCGGCCGAGATGGGCGTCGACCTCCGCGCGTCTCGGTTGCGGGTGGGGTTCTTTGGCGCCGAGCCCTGGTCCGAGGGGATGCGCCAGGAGATCGAGGCGCGCCTGGGCCTCAAGGCGCTGGACATCTATGGCCTCAGCGAGATCATCGGCCCGGGGGTGGCGGCCGAGTGCCTGGAGCAGGCGGGCCTGCACCTCTACGAGGACTATTTTCTGCCCGAGATCGTGGATCCCGCCACCGGCGAGGTGCTCCCCGACGGCGAGCAGGGCGAGCTGGTCATCACCACGCTCACCAAGGAGGCGCTGCCCGTCATCCGCTACCGCACCGGCGACATCACCCGCCTGCACCGGGGGCCCTGCGCATGCGGGCGAACGCTGGTGCGCATGACCAAGATCTCGGGCCGCACCGACGACATGCTCATCGTCCGCGGGGTGAACGTGTTCCCCTCGCAGGTCGAGGCGGTGCTGATGCAGCTCCGGGGCGTGCAGCCGCATTATGTCATCATCGTGGACCGCGAGCGCGCGGCGATGGATTCGCTGGAGATCTGGGTCGAGGTGGACGAGGGGATCTTTTCCGACCAGCTCGGCGCCCTGGCCGACCTCCAGATGCGGGCCACGGCAGAGCTCCGGGAGATGCTGGGGATCGCCGCCAAGGTGCGGCTGGTGGAGCCCAACCGCATCGAGCGCAGCATGGGCAAGGCCAAGCGGGTGATCGACCGGCGGGACGTGTACCAGAACGGGTAGGCGCTGTGCAGGGCGCCCCATCACGAATCCCTCGAATGCCGGACGAATGGGAAGAATCTACCACGGATTAGGACGGATGGATCGGATGGCACGGATGAAGAGATGGGTGCGACGGGGCCATCATGCCCCATGCCTCGATCGGCACGCCGACGCAGGCATGGCAGGATCAGCACATGATCCTCTCTTTATCCGTGTGATCCGGTCAATCCGTATCCATCCGTATCCATCCGTGGTAGATTCCTCTTATTCGTCCAGCATTCGAGGGATTCGTGATAGAGACGGCCAGGGTATCCGTGACAGGTTGACAGCACCACGACCGCACGCTACAAATCGGCTGAAGGAGCCATCGATGATCTGGAACCCCGAACGCGAAACGATGGGCCGCCCGGCGCTGGAGGCCCTGCAGGCGGACGCCCTGCGCAGGCAGGTGGCCCGCGTCTACGAGGCGGTGCCCTTTTTCCGGCAAGCCTTCCGGGCGCGGGGCATCGAGCCCGGCGACGTCCGGTCGCTGGCCGACCTGCCCCGCCTGCCCTTTACCACCAAGGCGGACTTTCGCGACAACTATCCCTTTGGCCTGCTGGCCGTGCCCCGCCGGTCGCTGGCCCGGGTGCACGCCTCCAGCGGCACCACGGGCAAGCCGACCGTGGTGGCCTACTCGCGCAACGACATGGCCGTGTGGCGGGAGGTCTGCGCCCGGAACCTGACGGCCGCCGGCATCACGGCCGACGACCTGGTGCAGGTCTCCATGGGCTACGGCCTGTTCACCGGCGGCCTGGGCTGGCACGCCGGCTGCGAGGAGATCGGCGCGACGGTGCTGCCCATGTCCTCAGGGAACACCAAGCGCCAGATCATGATGATCCAGGACCTCGGCGTGACGGTCCTCGTCTGCACGCCCTCGTACGCCGTCTACATCGCCGAGCAGGCCGAGGAGATGGGGGTGGACCTCACGACCTCCGACCTGCGGGTGGGGATCCACGGCGCGGAGCCGTGGTCGGAGGAGATGCGCCGGGAGATCCGCCAGCGCCTGGGGCTGGACCCCATCGACACGTATGGCCTCAGCGAGGCGGTGGGCCCCGGGCTGGCGGGCGAGTGCACCGAGCACCAGGGCCTGCACATCTGCGAGGACCATTTCCTCGCCGAGATCATCGACCCCGCCACGGGGGACCCCCTCCCCGCCGGCGAGTACGGCGAGCTGGTCATCACCACCCTGACCAAGGAGGCGCTGCCGGTCATCCGCTACCGGACGGGCGACATCACCCGGCTGCACACCGAGGCGTGCCCGTGCGGGCGCACCGGGGCGCGGATGGAAAAGGTGTGCGGGCGCACCGACGACATGCTGATCGTTCGCGGGGTGAACGTGTTCCCCTCGCAGATCGAGACGGTGCTCCTCCAGGTGGATGGGGTGCAGCCCCACTACCAGATCGTCGTGGACCGCCAGCGGGGCGCCATGGACGACCTGGAGATCTGGGTGGAGGTGTCGGAGGAGAATTTCGCCGATGACATCGGCCGGCTGCGGAACCTCCAGCGCAAGGCGGAGTTCGAGATGCACGAGGTGCTGGGCATCGAGGCGCACATCCGGCTGGTGGAGCCCCACCGCATCGAACGGAGCATGGGCAAGGCCAAGCGGGTCATCGACCGCCGCGACCTGTACGCCGGGCCCGACTGCCCGCCGGCGCCCGAGCGGTAGACGACGAGAAGATCGGAGTCTACCACGGATGCAACGGATGGACGGATGAAACGGATGAAGAGACGATCATGCTTTGACTAGCCGTACGCGCTCGGGCGGACCGATCTCACCACAAAGGCCACCAAGACCACAAAGGAAAGGAGCAGGCATGGAGGTGCATCCGCCTTGGTGCTCCTTGTGCCCTTTGTGGTGAGGTCAACGCATTCGCGCCCACCATATCAAGACGCTCTTCTCCCTCTTGATCCGTTCCATCCGTTTATCCGTGGCATCCGTGGTAGGTTCCCCTGCCCGCAAGGAGATAGTACATGAGAACCCGACAGGTATCCGCCTTTCTCGAGAACGCGCCGGGCAGGCTGCTGTACCTGCTGAACACCCTCGCCGAGGCCGGTGTGAACCTCATCGCCCACAACATCGTGGATGCGTCGGACTTTGGCATCGTCCACCTCCTCGTGGACGAGCCCGAGCAGGCCGCCGAGGTGATCCGCGACGCCGGGATGACCTGCTCGACGACGACCGTCCTGCAGGTGACCGTCCCCGACGCCCCGGGCGCGTTTGTCGAGCAGGTGTTGGAGCCCCTGGCCGCGGCCCGGGTGAACATCGAGTACTCGTACACGTTCAACGCCCCCTGCGCCGGCGAGGCCCGGATCGTGCTCAAGGTCGATGACCTCGAGCGCGGCGAGCGGGCGCTCCAGGCGCTGGCATAGCCGACGCGCCCAGAGCCATACCAAGAATCGGCGAGCCGCGGCGCAAAGACCTTGCGCATCGCGCCGCGGCTGGAGTATACTGAGCGACAGTTGGTGGGGAGCAGCCGGTTGCGACCCGCCCGGCAGCACCTCATACGGGGCGCCCGCGTCCGCGGGCCCCCGGTAACCCCTCGGAACCCCCCACCCGGCCGTGGCCGCCGCCAGCGACGTCCCGATCGCCCCAGACAGGGGGTGCGCAGTGACCGATCGAGCCCGCCGTAACCGTCGCATAGAGGTCAGACTCTCGGCGCAGCAGGTGCGTCGCCTCGACGTGCTGGCCGCCCGCGATGGCCTCGACGCAGAGGAGGCCGCCCTCCGCGCGCTGGAGGTCGGGCTCAACGTGCTCTCCAGCGGGGGCCCCCAAGATCGCCTGCGCCGCCTGGAAGCCCTCGCCCACCTCGGCGCGATCCGTGGGGAGATCGAGAACCTCCACGGCGCGTACGGCGGCGACCTGGTGGCCGAGGATCGCGCCGCACGCGCGACGCGTCAGGAGGCGGCATGGCCCAAGGCCTGACGCCGGTCACCATCGATGCCAGCCTGGGCGTGGCGCTGGCGGTGCCGGTCAAGCACTCGGAGCGGATCACCGACCGGGTGCTGGACTGGGTCCAGCGCGGCGTGCCGATCTACGTTCCCGACCTGTGGGAGTACGAGGTGGCCTCGGCCCTGCGTCGGGGGGTGCGCCGGGGCCTCTTGAGCGACGAGTGGGCGGCGGCGGCCCTGGCCGAGTTGCTGGAGATCGGCGTCACCCGGATCGCGCCGGAGGAGGCTCTGCACCGCGAGGCCCTGCGCCTGGCCGCGCTCCTGAACCTGGAGAGCGCCGACGACGCCCACTATATGGCCGTGGCCCTGCGCCACGGGGCGCGCTTTTGGACCACCAACCCCGCCCTCGCCCAAGCCGCCCACGCCAAAGGGATCACGTGGGTGTCGTGGATTGGGGAAGAGTGACGCGGAGGAGGGGAGAAGAGTGACGCAGAGACGCGGAGGGAAGACGCAGAGGCGCAGGTAAGAATGCAACGCCAAGACGCAAAGGGGATACTGCCGGTTTGACCTGATCCCGCCCATCCTGTCATCCTGAGTAGCCCATGTCGCAGCGGCGCCACTCATGGCGCAAGAAACCGAGAAGAGGACAGGATTCACAAGATTCACGGGATTGATCCTCGCGGGCGTCCTTCGAGCGTCCCCGAGTCAAGTTTCTGAGCAGGGAGGCATGCCCTGAGGCTTGCCGAAGGGTCTTCCGACCGAAGGACCTCCGCCGCACATCCACTCGAGGTTCATGTGCGACGGAGATCCTTCGCTTTGCTCCGGATGACGGGCTGGGGGGTGTGGTCGGCAGGGAGGCTCGGAAGGGCGGGCGGCAGAGGTGCCCCGGACGGACCGGCCCAGACAGGCGGCCCCTCGCGATCTTTGCCGCCCCGCGGCCACCGCTCTTAACGTCTTTGCCCCCTGGCGTCTTGGCGTTGACTTCTCTTCCCTGCGCCTCTGCGTCCTCTCCGCGGCTCTGCGTTGT
>JAAZBQ010000182.1 GCA_012513725.1 Chloroflexota bacterium | reverse complement strand
GAGGATTTCTGGCCGATGGTGACCGGCGAGCGCGTGGGCGGTCTCCGCGACACGGTGATCACCGGCTTTGGCGCCTATGCCAGCGTGCGCACCGCCCGCTGGAACTACCACGCCCCCTGGATGCCGGTAGCCAGCGGAAACGCACGCCCGCCAGAGCTGTACGACCGGGAGACGGACCCCGACGAACTGCACAACGTCATCGACCAACACCCCGACGTCGCCGCGGAGCTACAGGCCGTGCTGGACGAGCGGGTGGCGGGGTTCGTCCACGACACCGAGCCCACCATCAGCACCCCGGCGGCCGTGCCGGGAGTCGATTGGTCGCCCCGTCACTCCAAGGGGCAGTAGCCCCGCATCAGCCCATAGAGGAGGCCCCGTGAGGATCGCGCACCTAACCGACCTGCACCTACGCCAAGCCCTGCCGGGCACGGCCCACATCCCGCGGCGCAAGAGCCGCCTGGTGCCGGACCTGCTCCGCCGCGCCGTGGAGCGTCTCCGCCCGCTGGCACCCGACGCCGTGGTGCTCAGCGGCGACCTGCTCGACTATCCACTGGACCGCATGGAGGACCCCGACACGCTGCCCATCGGCTGTCAGGATATGGAGTTGATCGCCGACATCCTGGCGGAGATCGACGCCCCGCTGATCGTCCTACCCGGCAACCACGATCCGGAGGACGTCACCGCGGAGGTGTTCGCGACGCCGCTGGACACCGAAATCGCCGGACACCGGCTCCTGGCGTTCCTGGACCACGAGGGCCCGGGGAACGTCCCCCAGCGGAAGGGCGAGGCGCTGGAGCGGTTCCACCGGACCCTGGCCGACGGGGCCTCGCTGCCCCAGGTACACGTGCAGCACTACCTGATCTGGCCAGAGCCGGAAGCGCCGGACTATCCGTACGTCTATGCCGAGGCGGAGGCCCTGCGGGAGGCCATCGTCGGGAGCGGCGTCGTGCGGCTGGTGCTCTGCGGGCACTATCATCCCGGCTTTAGCCCGCGACGCCTGGGCGACACGTGGTTCGCCACGCCGCCCTCCTTCGCCGAGGCGCCCCACGCCGTGTGGGTGTACGACTTGGACGATGGTGAGTTCCAGTGGCAGGCGCTGGAGATGGAGCCGGGAACGCCGGAGTAGGTCCGGCCACGTCCGGGGAGAGGATTGCTGGCGAGCATCTTCTGGCATCCGATAGATCGCGTCATCCCCGCGCAGGCGGCCTGCCCGCACTGCGGGGTTGGGCGGAACCGAGGAACACGAGGGGGACACTGACCTTGCCGGAACTCATCCTGGCCCACGACCTGGGCACCACCGGGAACAAGGCCTCGCTCTTTGGCCCGGAGGGCGACCCCGTCGCCAGCGCCTATGCACCGTATCCGACGGCCTACTCGCGCCCCGGCTGGGCCGAGCAGGATCCCGGCGACTGGTGGGGCGCCGTCGTGCGCTCGACGCAGGAACTGCTGGGTGGTTCCCGCTATGGCCCCGACGACGTAGCCGTGGTGGCCTTTTCCGGGCAGATGATGGCCTGCCTCCCCGTGGACGCCGAGGGCGCTCCCCTGCGCTCCGCCATCATCTGGGCCGATCAGCGGGCCGAGGCCCAGGCGGATGTGCTCGCCGAGCGCGTCGGCCGCCGGCGGGTCTACGAGATCACCGGGCACCGGGCCGGCGCCTCCTACACCGCGGCCAAGGCCATGTGGCTCCGCGACGAGCAGCCGGAGGTCTACCGCAGGACCCACCGGCTCCTGCAGCCCAAGGATTATGTCGCCTATCGCCTCACCGGCGAGATCGCCACGGACTTTTCCGACGCCTCGGGGACGAACCTGTTCGACCTGCGCGCTCGCACCTGGTCGGGCGACATCCTGCAGGCCATCGACCTGGATCCGGCGCTCCTGCCGCCGGCCCAGCCCTCGGCCACGGTGATCGGCTCGGTGACGGCCTCGGCCGCCGCGGAGACGGGCTTGCGCCCCGGCACGCCGGTGGTGATCGGCGGGGGCGACGGGGCCTGCGCCACGGCCGGGGCCGGCGTCGTGGGGCCCGGCGACGCCTATGCTTACCTCGGCGCCTCGTCGTGGATCGCCAACATCAGCCGCGAGCCGCTCTACGATCCCGCCCAGCGGACGTTCACCTTTGCCCACCTGGATCCCGACTATCTCTTTCCCACCGGCACCATGCAGTGCGCCGGGGGTTCGTTCGACTGGCTCGAGCGTCTCTACCGCGGCGGCGGCGAGGGCGCCCTGTACGACGAGATGGAAGAGCAGGCCGCCGGCGCAGCGGCCGGGGCGGGCGGGCTCCTGTTCCTGCCCTACCTGATCGGCGAGCGCAGCCCCCACTGGAACCCCCACGCCCGGGGCGCCTTTGTCGGGCTGACGATGACCCACGGCCGCGCCGAGATGGCCCGCGCCGTCCTGGAGGGCGTGGCGTTCAACCTGCGCATCATCCTGGACGCGTTCCGCGAGCAGGGCGCGCCGATCGCGGCCCTGCGGCTGATCGGCGGCGGCGCCCGCTCGGACGCCTGGCGCCAGATCCTGGCCGACATCCTGAACGTGCCGCTCCTGCGCACCGGCCTGATCGTCGAGGCCACCGCCCTCGGCGCCGCGATCGCGGGGGGCGTGGGGGTCGGCCTGTACCCCGGCTACGAGGTGGCCGCCGAACTGGCGCCCGCCTACCCGGGGGAGGAGCCCGATCCCGCGCACGCCGGCCGCTACGAGGAGCAGTACGGCGTGTTCCGCGAGGCGTACGAGGCCCTGGTCCCCATCTACGAGCGCATGGCCGCCCCACGCCAGACAGGAGGCACCCAATGACGATCGGCAGCGAGGTCGCCGCCCAGTTTGCCCGCACCTGGCGGGTGTTTCGCCAGCAGATGGCCGCCCTGCGGCCAGAGGACTGGCGCGTCGCCGAGGACCGCTACCTGGTGCCCGCCTCCCTGGCGCTGCACCTGGTGAATACGGCGCATTTCTACGCCAGCCCGTCTCGCGAGGAGCACCACCGCACCAAACCCATCGCCGTGGACTGGGAGGACGCCTCCCCCGACGACCTGCCCTCCTGCGAGGAGATCCTGGCCTATGCGACGGACGTCGCGGCGATGGTGGCAGCCTGGCTGGAGGGCGCCACCGACGACGAACTCCTGGGCCCCAACGACGCCTTTCCCTGGACCGGCGCCACACCCCTGCAGCGGGCCATGTACCTCCTGCGCCACAACCAGCACCACATCGCCGAGCTCAACCTGATCCTGCGCAGCCGCGGCCTGCCCTGCGCCGACTGGGAATAGCCGCCCGGCATCGTACCCGGTAGGTCTGACCACCGAGCAAGAAGGAGGCGCGCGTGCCCTACCCACCATTCCGCCACGAGCGCATCGTCGAGGAGACGCCCGGCGAGGACAACGACATCTGCCTCTTGGCGGACCTCACCGGCAACGGCTGGCTGGACGTCATCATCGGGGGCAAGTACGGCGAGGGGAACCTCTGCTGGTACGAGGCGCCAACGTGGACGCCCCACTCCATCGGCTCCGCCTACCTGGAGGCCGGTGGGGTGCTCCTGGACGTGAACGGCAACGGCCGGCTCGACCTGGTGGCCGGCGAGGCGATCGGCGGCGGATCGCGGCGCCCGGGCGGCGGGCACGAGCTGTACTGGTTCGAGCAGCCCGTGGACCCGCGGCTCCCCTGGCCCCGCCACGTCATCGAGAACGGCCTGCACAAGTACCACGACCAGGCCGTGGGCGACGTGGACGGCGATGGCGAGCCCGAGATCGTCATCGCCTCGCAGGCGGCCGGGATCGTGGCCTATTACGACATCCCGGCGGACCTCTCCGGCCCGCGCTGGCCCTACACGAGCCGGCACATCGTGGCCGACGCCCTGAGCATCGAGGGGTTGGCCGTCGCCGACCTGGAGGGCAGCGGGAGGAACGTCATCGTGGCGGGCACCAACGTCCTCGCGCCGCCGGACCGTCCCGGCGAGCGCTGGAGTATCCGCCCGTTCGGCGATTATGTCCAGCCGGCCCTGCGGGTGGGCGACCTGGACGGCGATGGGCTCCCCGAGGTAGTCGCCGCCGAGGGCGAGAGCCATCCGGCGCGGCTGGGCTGGTTCGACCCCCGCTCCGGCGAGGAGCACCTCCTGGCCGAGGATCTCTTTCACCCCCACTCCCTGGCCGTGGCCGACATGACCGGCGACGGGCGGCCCGATATCGTCGTCGGCGAGATGGGTCTCGGACAGTGGGATAACCCGCGGCTCCTGATCTACGTGAACCTGGGGAACGGGCGGTTCGAGCGGGTCACAGTCGGCGAGGGGGTGCCGACCCACAACGCCACCGTGGGCGACGTGAACGGCAACGGCCGGCTCGACATCGTCGGCAAGCCCTACCGCCCCGGGCGCCACGTGGATATCTGGTGGAACACCTGGGGTTAGCGCGTTGACCAGCGTCTGCCTCCTGGAACCGTACGACACGGGATCGCACCGCGCCTGGGTGCAGGGCTACGCCGCCCACACCCGCCACGGTCTGGATCTCCTGACCATGGATGGCCGCTTTTGGAGGTGGCGCATGCACGGCGGCGCGGTGACGCTGGCGCGCCGCTTTCGCGAGGGCCGTCTGCGGCCGGACGTGCTCCTGGCCACCGACATGCTGGACCTCACCACGTTCCTGGCCCTCACCCGCGACCGCACCCACGGCCTGCCGGTGGCCCTCTACATGCACGAGAACCAACTGACCTATCCCCCGCTTCCGGGCGAGCAGCGCGACCTGCACTATGGGTTCATCAACTATGCCTCGATGCTGTGCGCCGACCGAATCCTGTTCAACTCCCGCTTTCACCTGGAGTCCTGGTTCGATGAGCTGCCCCGCCTCCTGAAGCACTTTCCCGACTACACGGAGCTGCAGACGGTGGACGCGTTGCGCGCCCGCAGCGAGGTGCTGCCCCTGGGGCTATCGCTCCGAGCGCTGGACCCGGCGCGAGACGACGCCGAGCAGGCGCGCACGGGGCTGCTGCTCATCGTCTGGAACCACCGGTGGGAGTACGACAAGGGGCCGGAGGCGTTCTTTCGCGCGCTGTACGCCCTCGCGGAGCGGGGGGCCGAGTTCCGGCTGGCGGTCCTGGGCGAGGGATTCGTCCGCGAGCCGCCCGAGTTCGCCGAGGCCCGGGAGCGGCTGGCCGGTCGGATCGTCCAGTTTGGCTATGCCGAGCCGTTCGCCGACTATGCCCGCTGGCTGTGGCGGGCCGACGTGGTGGTGAGCACGGCGATCCAGGAGTCGTTTGGGGCCGCCGTGGTCGAGGCGATGTACTGCGAGTGCGTGCCGGTGCTCCCGGAGCGGCTCTCGTACCCGCAGTTCATAGCCCCGGAGTATCGCGACCTGTGCCTGTACCGCACCGAGGAGGAGCTGGTGGAGCGGTTGGCGCGCCTCTGCGCCGACCCCGACGTGGCCCGAGAGGGAGCGCTTGGGCGCGCGTTCCGCGCCGAGGCCGCCCAGTACGATTGGACCGTCATGGCCCCCGAGTATGACCGGCGCCTGGCCGCGCTGGCGAGCGACCAGTCGCCTGACGTCTCGTCATAGCCCCGTGCCCCTGCGTTACTCCTGGAACACCAGGCGCCCGAAACGCGACGGCGTGTGGTAGTTGCGCCGGAAGGTGGGCGACCAGGCGGAGAACTCGTCACCGTCCTCGGCGCGGTCGATCCGATAAAAGTTGGCGTGCCACACGTCGCCCACCTGGGGCGGGATGTGCGGCGCGGTGAAGAGGTCGGTCAGGGGGATGGCCATCTCCACCGTCCAGGAGCGGTCGTCGGTGCAGCGGTGGTGGGGGTCGCCGTCCACGACAACGGCGGTACGCAGCCCGTCGCTGTCCCAATCCCAGAGCCCCTGGCGCCGGTCGTCGCGCAGGAGCATGAACAGATCCAAGACCGCGTTCAGCGGGCTCACCTCGATCTCGACATAGCCGATCCCGTCCCGGTCGGCGTCGAGGAACACCTCGACCACTTCCTGCTCGTAGATCGGCTGGTCCCGTTCGGTCGTGATCCCCCAGATGTCGCGGTCCTCACAGTAAAAGGCGACATAGAGGTACTCGTCGTCCCACAGCGCGCGCATCGTAGTCGCCTGGCGGGGCTGGCCGCCGGCGCCATCCTCCCGCAGCGCGACGGCGGGCGCGTGTTCCCAGGCCTCCTCGTTCAGCAGGCCGTCGATGACGATCGGCCCCCTGGCGCGATGGCAGATGTACTCGGGCAGGTCGGACATGGTCGTTCCTCCGTGTGGCGCCTCCCGGAGGCCGGCCTGCGCGCTTTGCACCGGCCCCTGGGAGGCGGCGAGATCAGGGCTGCACCGTCACCACGACGCGCCGATAGGAGGTCAGGTGCGGCTCGCCGTCGTCGGTGACCTCCAGGATCACGTGGATCTTTTCCGGCCCCTCGACCTCCGGCGCCACGAGCCGCGCTACCGGCGCCTCGGCCCCGTCGATGGCCACCTCGCCGCGGTAGGTGCCGGGCTCCGGGTAGACCCACCAGCGGTAGGTCAGGCCGTCGCCGTCGGGATCAGACGAGCCTGAGGCATCGAGGAGCACCTCCTCGCCCACACGTACCTTGCGTTGGAGCGCACCGGCCACCCGGGCGATCGGCTCGTGGTTGGCGTCCACATAGTCGGTATGGCACCACGCCATACGGGCCTGGAACGTCGCCTGATAGGCCGTCCGCCAGCGGTAGATCGTCGCCCGTTCGCTGCGCTCGCCGTCCACCGAGTCCGTTGCGTCGGAGTAGTGCGGGCCTTCGCCAGCGAACCGGCCTCCCCAGGAACCCCAGGTCGGCTGCTCGGGGTCGCCCAGGCCGTTCGGCACGAGGTACAGGAAGGATGGCGTGTCACCCTCCTTGACCCCCTTGACCCGGCCCCAGGGATCGCCTCCGTCATAGTTCGGGTAGGCGGCGCCCAGGGGCCCGTGGCCGTCGGTGACGTGACGACGGACCCACTCCCGGGTGACGAGTGACTGGTCGCCGTCCTTGTACATCCCCCGGAAGACCTGCCGGTTCGTGATGTAGAACAACTCGGGAAAGCGCTCGCGGATCCAGGGCCCCGTGTCATCCTGGTCGGCAATGGCGTACACGCGCAGCCGCGCGAGAAAGGCGCTGAGATCCTGGGGGCTGCGCTCCTCGGAGACGCGCCACAGCGCCTGGGCCAGGTCGGTCGTGCCGCCCCACACCGCCACCCAGACGGGGCGCAGGTCGGG
>JAAZBQ010000181.1 GCA_012513725.1 Chloroflexota bacterium | reverse complement strand
TCCCCTCAGCTCCATCGTCCCGCCGGACTGACAACCGAACAGGCTAGGGGCTGTAGCTCAGTTGGGAGAGCGCTTGAATGGCATTCAAGAGGTCAGGGGTTCGACTCCCCTCAGCTCCACCTAGCATGATGGAGTGATCCCTGTCTGAACAGGGCGACGAGAGAACCCTTCGTTTTGACGGCGAGGGGTCTTTTTGTGCATTACGGACGCCTGCCGGATGGGCTCCGCTTGCCCGCCTGGATGGGCGTCCGCGTGCCACGGAGGATACAGATGCCACAACGGAGCCCAGATCGCAGCGATACGCGCGCACCCGAATACACTCCCCAGGAGATCGAGGCCAAGTGGCGGACGCGCTGGGAAGAGACGGGCCTCTATGCCACCCACGAGGACCCCGAGCGCCCCAAGCACTATGCGCTGACCATGCTGCCCTATACCTCGGGCGACCTGCACATCGGCCACTGGTACGCCATGGTCCCCTCCGACGCCAAGGCGCGCTACATGCGCATGCGCGGGCATAACGTCTTCTTTCCCGTGGGGTTTGACGCCTTTGGCCTGCCCGCCGAGAACGCCGCGATCAAGCACGGCATCCACCCCCGCAAGTGGACCTTTCAGAACATCGAGCGGATGCGGGGGCAGCTGAAGACCATGGGCGCCATGTGGGCCTGGGATCGCGAGGCGGTGACCTGCCTGCCCGGCTATTACAAGTGGACGCAGTGGTTCTTTCGCAGGATGTACGACGAGGGGCTGGCCTACCGCTCCAAGTCGCCCGTGGACTTTTGCCCGAACTGCAACACCACCCTGGCCCGCGAGCAGGTGTGGGGCGAGGATCGCCACTGCGAGCGTTGCGGCACCCCGGTGATCAAAAAGGATCTGGAGCAGTGGTATTTCCGCATCACGAACTATGCGGAGCGGCTGCTTGAGGGGCTGGAGCGCATCGAATGGCCCGAGCGGGTCAAGACGATGCAGCGCAACTGGATCGGCCGCAGCGAGGGCGCCCGGGTGCGCTTTTCCGCGGAGCGGGGCGACGCCATCGAGGTGTTCACCACCCGCCCCGACACGCTGTGGGGCGCCACGTTTATGGTCCTCGCGCCGGAGCACCCGTTGGTGAACGAGTTGGTCACCGACGAGCAGCGTGCGGCGGTGGAGGCATATCGCCAGCAGGCCGCCCGCCAGACCGAGATCGAACGCCTCTCCACCGAGCGGGAAAAGACCGGCGTGCCCATCGGGGCGTATGCCATCAACCCGGTGAACGGGAAGCGCGTTCCGATCTGGATTGCCGATTACGTCATGGTGGGCTATGGCACGGGGGCCATCATGGGTGTGCCCTCTCACGACGAGCGCGATTTCGACTTTGCGCTCAAGTTCGGCCTGCCGATCATCCCGGTGATCGACCGGCCCGACGGCGTGGCCAAGAGCCTGGTATTCCCCGGCTCGGTCCGCGACATGGCCGCGTTCGCCGGCGCGCTGGAGGAACTGGGCATCGCCTACGAGGCCAGGCCCGTGGGCCAGCTGGGCGAGGGGCTGTTCGTCACCCTGCAGGGCGACGAGCAGATCGACGCCTTCATCGAGCGCCTGCAGGCGGCCCTGGTGCCCGGCAACTGGAACGACATCGTGGGCGCGCGGTGGGCGTTCGTCTTTGACGATGGGGTGCGCGCGCTGGATTCGGTGGAGGCGGATCGCGAGATCCTGGCCCGCTGCCAGACCATGTTCCCGCCGGTCCAGCGCTTCCGCACCGTGATGGAGATGCTCCACAGCCAAGAGTTCTACCGCGACGTCCTGCTGCACGCCGAATACGGCACCATGATCCACTCTGGCGATTTTAGCGGCACGCCGGGCGAGACGGCCAAGCGCGACGTCATCGAGTGGCTGGCCGAGGAGGGCAAGGGCCAGGCGGAGGTCAACTATCGCCTGCGCGATTGGCTGATCAGCCGCCAGCGCTACTGGGGCGCGCCGATCCCCATGCTGTACTGCGATCGCTGCGGCGTGGTGCCGGTGCCCTATGAGGACCTGCCCGTCCGCCTGCCCGACAATGCAGAGTT
>JAAZBQ010000974.1 GCA_012513725.1 Chloroflexota bacterium | reverse complement strand
GCTGGGAGTGCCCCGGCGCCTGCCTCAAGGCCTCCTGGGACTGGTTCGCCGACGCGGTCGCTGCGCGGATGGCCCCGCCCGAGGCGGAGGCGTCCCCTCCGGCCGACCTCGACGCCCTCTGGCGCCGGGCAGAGGCGGAGATGATCCCCCAGAACCCCGCGGCCCTCCTCTACCGCGTGGGCCGCGCCCGGGGGCTGGAGCCGATCAGCCGGGAGTGGAGCGCCCTGGGCCGCGTCTGCCAGGTGTGGTTCGACCCGGCCCGCGGGATGCGCCACCTCCTGATGCACCCCCTGGATGGCTCCGCCGAGACGACGCGCTGGGCCGAGGCGCGGGTGACGGTTGACTCGCGGGCCAACTAGACGGCAGAGGGCGCGAGGCCCAAGACCCCGCGCCCTCTGCCCCGCCCCTTCACGTCGATTTCACGCGCCCCCACGCCCCCGCGGGTACGCTGGGGGCAAGGAACGCGTCGCCCATCCCTACTGCTGGTAGCGCTCGGGAAGGCTCGTGACGATCTGGGTAATGATGGCCAGCGCCAGGAGCGCCGTGGTCCAGGAGAGGGCGATGCCCGGCACCGCGATGCTGAGCCCAAGGGCCAGCGCGGCAAATAGCGCGGCGAGCGCGCGGCCGGCGAACTGGAAGCGCCACTTGTTCTGATCCATGGGTGGGGTCCTTTCGTGATTCCTGCACGTGCAACGTGGTGGATGCGCGACCTGAGGCTACTGTACACCTAAAACAGATTGCCCAACGTAAAACTCGCATAAAGACGGCGAGAACGCTTCGCGTCCCCCGAATTCACGCATGGTTCACGCCCGCGCGCCCCCACCGGCGCATCATGGTGGGCAGGAAACGTTCGCATAGGAGGGCGCCGGTGAGAGAGGAACGCGGGCAAGACCTGGTCGAGTTTGCGCTCATTGCGCCGATCCTGTTCCTGCTGCTCTTTGGGCTGATGGAGTTCGGCGTGGCGATCTGGCACTATAACACCCTGGCCCAGGCCGCCCGCGAGGGCGCCCGGGCCGCGTTGGTTTGGGCCGAGGACTATCGCGAGGACATGGCCCGCAGCGCGGCCGTCGGCTATGCCCAGGGGGTCGGCATCGGCGTCACCAACGCCGACGTGGACTATGGCGACGACTGGTTCATCATCGCCGATCCGGTCGATGAAACCGCCCCCAAGCGTTACGTGCCCACGGTGGCCGTCACCATCACCTACCGGTACGAGGGGATCACGGGCCTGGCGGCGCTCCTGCCCAGTGGCGGGCTGACCCTGCAGGCCAGCTCATCCATGCTGGTGGAATAGGCGATACGGGGGGATACGGATGACGACGCAACGTAGACGACAGCGGGTGGCAGCGCCGTACGCGTCGGGCGAGCGCGGCGCCAACCTGGTGGAGATGGCCCTGGTGCTGCCGCTCCTCATGATGTTCCTCATGGGCGTGCTGGACTTTGGCCGGGCCTACTATTCGTACGTCACCCTGACGAACGCCGCCCGCGAGGGCGCCCGCTTTGCCTCGCGCTTTCCCTACCAGGGGAACGAGGAGGTCATCGGCGCCCTGGTGGCCCAGCGCGTGGTGCAAGAGCCGGGGCTCTCCAACATTCCCACCGAGCAGATCATCGTCTCCTCCACCGGCCTGGGGAGCCCCAAGGGGAGCCCGGTGACGGTGGCGGCGGCGCTGCCGTTCGATACCTTTGTCGGCCAGATGTTTGGCTTTCAGCCCTTGCAGATCCGCACCGAGGCCACCATGCGGATCTTTGGCGTGGACGCCCTGCCCTGAGGGCGCGGGGATTCCGGTTGGGGGGACGCTGAGGTGAACAATGCCTAGAGAGCGATGGGGGGAACGGCCCGGACGCAGCGATGACGGCCAAGTGCTCGTCGTCGTGGCGATCGGCCTGGTGGTGGTGCTGATGTTCGTGGCCCTGGCGGTGGATGTGGGGCACTGGTACGGCCAGCGCCGGCACATGCAGAACGCCGCCGACGCCGGGGCGCTCTCCGGCGCCTACCAATTCTGCTACGAGGCGGCCAAGACCGAGGCGGCCGTCACCGGCGCCGCCCTCGACTATGCGGAGATGAACGGCGCCGACCGCGCCCTTTCCAAGATGCGCCTGGTCGAGGAGGATGGCATGGTGGTGCGGACCGCCACCGTGCGCGCCGACTTTTTCTTCGCCCGC
>JAAZBQ010000180.1 GCA_012513725.1 Chloroflexota bacterium | reverse complement strand
TCGTCGTCGACGCCCCCGGCCTGCTCCTCAAAGAGCGCCCGCGGGTTGGCGGCGCCGAACACGCTGGAGGCGGCCAGCATCTCCCAGAGGGCATCCACGTTGGAGCGCATGACGCCGAGAGAATACGACACAAAGAGGCCACGTTCCAGGGGGCCGGGCAGGCCGCCGTGCTCCTGCTCATAGTCGAGCATAAAGGCCTCCACGGCGTCCAGGAGCTGGTCAATGAAGGAAATGCGATCGCTCCTCTGCACGGTTCCCTCCTCGCAACATAGCCCGGCGGGGGGCACCGTCGCAGCGGCGTTCCACGCGGCCGCTCGGCCCGCCCACGGGCACGAGTCCATTGCAGCCCAGGCCGGCCCTTGATCGCGTGGACCAGGGGTCGCCGCAAGGCGATGCAACCCCGACGGGCCTGGTATGCCAGTCACAGGAAATTGTGGGGCCGATTATACGTGTGCGCAGGCATCGCGCCAAGCGCCAACGGGAACCGGGCGCCCTAGGATGGTAGAAAATCGGCGCGAGGGGGCGAAAAGGCGTCGATCAGCAGGCTGTCGGTCAGTGCGTCCACGCTGTGGGTCTCGCCCGAGGGAATCAGACAGCTCTCACCGGCGGCGAGGGTCTCGGCACGGCCACCCACCACGAACTTGGCGGAACCCCGAACGACGTACGTGACCTGCTCGTGGGGGTGCGAGTGTGCCGCTACGTGGACGCCCTGCTCGAGGCTGATCTCCACCAGCATCAGCCGCTCTCCGTGGCTGAGCACCGAGCGCACCATGCCGTGCTGTACCGGCTGGATCACCTTGTCCGTCACCCTGACGACCATGCCCCCCCTCCGCGTCGTTGCTGAGCGTGCTGTGGTATACACCGCCCCAGGATGGTACCACGCGGCCCGGGCCGCGTCAACGCGTTGCAGAGCGCGAGAGGGGTGACGAGTCGGCCCCGCAGGGCGTAACCCGCGCGGCAGCCGAGTGTTCTCCCGTACAAGCAGGCCCTATGGGCCGTGTCGCGGCACGTTCGTTGACGGGCTCGCCCGCACATGATATACTCCGCGCCGTTTTAGAGGGCGTGCCCCCACCCACAAAGGAGCATCCGCACGTGGACGACGTTTTTGATCGCGTCAAGACCATCATCGTCGAGCAACTCGGCGTCGATGAGGACAAGGTGACCATGGACGCCAGTTTCCGCAAGGATCTGGAGGCCGACTCTCTCGATCTCGTGGAACTCATCATGGCCTTTGAGGACGAGTTCGGCGAGGAGATCTCGGACGAGGATGCTCAGCGCATCGAGACCGTCCGCGACGCCGTGGCCTACCTGAAAGAGAACTAGACCTCCTGCCGCTGCTGGACAGCCAGAGGATGCCCCGCCGTGCAGGAGGGGCATCCTCTTTCGGTGCCCATCATAGACCTCCTGCACGCCCGTTGCTGGCCCCTCTTGGCCGGCCCGAGCAAAAGAGCCCATGCAACCTGAGATCAGTGCCGTGGTGCTGGCCGGCGGCCGGGGCGAGCGCCTCGGTATGGACAAGGCCGACGTCGTGTTGGGCGGGAAGACCCTCCTCCTGCGGTCCCTCTCGCTCCTGGCTCCGCTGACCGACGACCCGGTGGTCGTCCTCCGCCCTGGGCAGTCGCTCCACGGAGGGCCGCCGCCCGCGCGGGTGGTGCGCGACCTCGCCCCCTACGCAGGGGTTCTGGCCGGGATGGCGGCCGGTCTGCAGGCCTGCCGCCACGACTGGGCCATCGTGGTGGCCTGCGACATGCCCTTCCTGAACGCCGACCTCTTGGCCCACATGATCTCCCTCCGCGACGAGCACGACATCGTGGTGCCGCGCCTGACGGTGGGCCTGGAGCCGCTCCACGCCCTGTACCACCGGCGCACCCTGCCCGCCATCCGCCGCGCCATGGATGCCGGCCGGCGGCGCCTGGTGAGCTTTTACGAGGGGCTGGACGTGCGCTATGTCGACGAGCCGACCCTCCTGCGCCTGGATCCGGAACTGCGCTCGCTGTTCAACGTGAACACCCCGCCCGACCTCGCCCTGGCCGAGGAGTGGCTGGCCGCGGCGCCCCCCCGGGCCTGATCCGGCCGACCCCTGGATGCGCTGCGGCAGGCGTGCTGCAGCTCTTCGCCCGGTACCAGAATCCTCCCGGCCTGGGGCACAAACGCCTCTTCTCTTGGGCGGGGGACACCAGTGACCTGCCCTGCCTCCTAGGTGGTGCCCTACATGCAGTTGGTGGTGAGTCGGCTATCGGAACCTTCCCGAAAGCCTGCGCTGTACCCAGCGCCGGCAGCTTTCGGGAAGGGGAGCCGGCCCTCGCTCGCTGCTCCCTCCGTTGTGCTGCGGCCGTGGGTTTGGTACAATGTTTCGTGGGTCTGAGCCGATGCGCGTGCGCCGGGGCCAACGGGCGCACGTCGCCGAGCAGAGTTCCGGCTTTCCGGACGAGGAGGGTGAGGCGTACAGGTAGTTGGGCGTATCCGCGCTATCGGGCAAGCGCCATCGCAAGGAGGACTCATGCGAAAGAGGATCTTTTCCCTATTCGTCGTCGTAGCCTTGCTGGCTGCCACGGGAGCCCTGGCCGGTTGTGAGCCGGTAGAGACCCCCCTGGGCAGCGCAGACAATCCGGTCAAGCTCTATTTCGTCCCCTCCACCGAAGTCGCCGTCATCGTCGCCAGCGGTGAGGCCATCTCGGACTTTTTGACCGAGCAGACGGGCCTGGAGTTCGAGGTCCGTGTTCCCACCACCTACGCGGCCGTCGTCGAGGAAATGGGCGCCGCCGAGGGCGACGCCATGGCCTTTATCCCCGCCTTTGGTTATGTGCTGGCCCACGATCGGTATGACATGCAGGTGGAACTGGCCGTCGTCCGCAACGGCTGGCACGTGTACTGGGCCGAGTACGTCGTCCAGCGCGACAGCCCCTACGAAACGCTCGAGGACCTCAACGGGGCGAGCTGGGCCTTCCCCAGCACCACGTCCACCTCGGGCTACCTCGTGCCCGCCTCCTACTTTCAGAACAACGGCATCGAGCCGGGCGAGCGCGTGGACGCCGGTGGGCACCCGCAGTCGGTGATCGCCGTCCTGGAGGGGAGCGCCGACTTTGCCACCGTGTTCTACAGCCCGCCGGAGGGCGTCCCGTGGGACCTCGGGGATCCGCCCGAGCCCGAGGAGGGCGAGATCCGCGTGGTGGAAGAGGGTGGCAGCATGGCCGCCTACAAGGGTGACGCCGAGATCAAGGACGCCCGGGTCACCGTGCTGAGCACGTACCCCAACGCGGTCGAGGACCTGCGCATCCTGGCGCTCTCTGACGCCATCCCGAACGACACCGTCTCGTTCTCGGCCAACTTTCCTGAGGACGTGCAGCAGCAGATCGTCGACGGGCTGATCGCCTACGCCGATACGGAAGAGGGGCAGGCGGTGCTCTCCAACGACGAGTTCTACGCCATCACCGGCTTTACCCCGGTCGAGGACTCGGCCTTTGACCCGATCCGTGGGATGATCGAGGGTCTGGGGTTGACCGAGGAGGAGATCCTGGACTAGCCCCAGGATCCAGGCGCTTCCGTCTGCCAACGAGAGCCCCGTGGCAGGGGCACCCCTCGAGGGGTGCCCCGGGCGGGGCTCTCTTCCCAGGCTGGGCCGGCGCGGCCCGGCGAGGAGGAGCGGTTGCTTGAGATCAGCAATCTGACGCACATCTATGAAGGCGGCGTGCAGGCACTCACCGACGTGAGCCTGACCGTCGAGGACGGCGAATTCCTGGTGATCATCGGGCTGAGCGGTTCGGGGAAATCCACCCTGATGCGCTGCATCAACCGCCTGGTAGAGCCGACCGAGGGACGCATCGTCTACAACGGCGTCGACATTACCGCCGCGCGCCCCGATGAGCTGCGGCTCATTCGCCGGCGCATCGGGATGGTGTTCCAGCACTTTAACCTGGTGCGGCGCTCGTCGGTGCTCACCAACGTGCTTACGGGGCGCCTGGGGTACGTGAACCCCTGGGCCAGCCTGCTTCACCGCTTTCCCGAGAAGGAGGTGGGGCGCGCCATGGCGGCGTTGGCCCGGGTCGGCATCGCCGAAAAGGCCTACGCCCGGGCTGATGAGCTCTCCGGCGGACAGCAGCAGCGGGTGGGCATCGCCCGCGCCCTGATGCAAGAGCCGGAGATGATGCTGGCCGATGAGCCCGTCTCGGCGCTGGATCCCGCCACTTCCCATTCGGTGCTCAAGTACTTGGAGCAGATCAACCGCGAGGACCACATCACGGTCATCTGCAACCTGCACTTTCTGGACCTGGCCCGCCGCTACGGCACCCGCATCGTGGCGCTCAAGGCCGGGCGCCTGATCTTTGACGGCAGGCCCAACGAGATCGACCGGGAAAAGTTCAGGCAGATCTATGGGGAAGAAGCCGAAGAGGTCGGAGTCACGTAGGAGAGGCCCGTGCAAGCATCCGTCATGTCTCCCCGCCGTTTGCAGGCCCTGGCGCTGGATTGGTTGCTCTGGACCTACCTGCCCGCGGGCGTCTTGTACTTTTACCGTGGCGCACTGGCCGACAGCCCCGCCAGGATCTGGCTATACGTGGCGACGGTGCCCCTCGGGCTGGCGGCGGCCCTGATCCTGCAGCGCGCCGGCACCACGATCGGCGAGCGGGTGGCCGAGATCGCGCCACCGCAACCGGTCGAGAACGGCGTCGTCCGTCGGGCGGCCCCCTGGTACCGGACCCAGATCGGCATCACGGGCGCGCTCCTGGCCCTCGTCACGTTCGTGCTGGGCTGGCAGATCACCGAGATCGACCTGTACAGCGTGTTCACCCGCGCCGACCGCATGAACAACATCGTCCAGCGGCTGGTGCGCCCCTTCTGGCCCGTGGCCGGGGTGCTCCTGGAAAAGATGGTGGAGACCATCTTTTTGGCGCTGATGGCCACCGCGTTCTCGATCCCCCTGGCGGCGCTGGTTAGCTTTTTCGCCGCCCGCAACCTGATGGCGCGACTTACGGCGCCCTGGGGCCGGTTGCTGGGATCCTTTGTCCTCGGGGTGCTGGGCGCCGTCCTGGGCATCAGCCTGGTGCAACTGGTGATGCCGGGGCTGGTCGGCTCGGGGCTCGACGTCGCCCTGATCACGGGGATCCTCACCCCGACGATGGCCATCATCGGTCTCCTGGGGTTCGGGTACATCGGCAGCCGCCTGCTGGCGGTGGTGCTCGAGCGGGGCGGTCCGGGCCTGAGCCGCGCGGTGAGCGCGTTGCTCGGCGCCATCCTGGGGGTCGGCGCAGCGTACCTCCTGGCCAGCCTGGTCTCGGCCGTGGTGTACGCCGGTTCGTGGGATATCTTTGTCCGCGACCAGAGCCCCTGGCCATACGTCGTCCTCGCCGTCGGGGCGCTGGTGGGGATCTGGTACGGGCGCCGCTGGGAGCCCGATAGCGAGTTCCCCATCGGCAACGTGCTGTACGACGTGGTGCGCTTTATCCTGAACACCACCCGTTCCATCGAGCCCTTTGTGTGGGCGCTGGTGTTCGTCACCTGGTTCCGGCTGGGGCCGTTCCCGGGCATGGTGGCGCTCTTGGTGCACTCGGTCGCTGCGCTGGGCAAGCTCTACTCGGAGAGCATCGAGAGCATCGACCCGGGACCCCTGGAGGCCGTCCGCGCGACCGGCGCCAACGAGATGCAGACCGTCATCTTTGCCGTGGTGCCCCAGATCATCCCGCCCTACATCTCTTTCACCATCTATCGCTGGGACATCAACGTGCGAATGAGCACGATCATCGGCCTGGTAGGCGGCGGCGGCATCGGCCAGCTGCTGTTCCAGTACCAGAACCTGGCCCAGTGGCGCAGCGTCTCGGTGGCCGTCATCCTGATCGTGGCGGTGGTGATGACGCTGGACATGGTCAGCGCCCGGATCCGCGAGCGCATCATCTAGTGAGTCTACCACGGATGGCACGGATAAACAGATGGAACGGATGAAGACGGGGAACGATGCGGGTGGAGGACAGGCCTAGCGGCCGCACCCCTCGTGCCCCATCCCCCATCCTTCATCCCTCCTCCTTCATCCTTTCTTCTCCCATCTGTGTCATCCGTGGTAAGGTCCTCAGCGCGCCGACGTAGGAGGCGAGATGCACGAGCGCTACATGGAGAGGGTGCGGAACTCGCCAGGGAGGTCCTGGAGGAGGGGGAACTCCCCATCGCGGCGGCCGTCGTCGCAGGCGGCAAGATCATCGCCGAGGCGACCACCGCCGAGCGGCGGGAGGGGCGCCTCCTGGTGCACGCCGAACTGCTGGCGCTGGACGCCGCCGACCGGCTGCGGCCCTTTCCCGGGCGGCGGCGCGACGCCACGCTCTACACCAATCTGGAGCCCTGCCTCATGTGCCTCGGCGCGGCGATGTCGTGCCAGATCGGCACGGTGTGCTATGCGCTGGAATCGCCCAGCGACGGCGCCGTCGGCCTGGCGTCCGGCTGGCGGCGGGATGAGGAGGACTTTCCCGCCTATCGCCTGCCCCATATGGTCGGCGGCGTGTTGCGGAGGGAGAGCGCCGCGCTGTTCTCCCGTTATGTCGAGATACACGACGGCGGCCCGGTGTGGGAGTGGGCCCGCTCGCTGGCGCTCCTGGGCCGGCGGGATCGGCCTTCGGGCCAGGCGGACGGCGCCTAGTGGCCTCGATCCCCCGAGCCGACACGCACGTCCACTCGCGCTTTTCGGTGGATTCGACCGCCGACCCGTTGGAGGTCTGCCGCGCGGCCGTAGACGCCGGGTTGCAGTACTTGTGCTTTGCGGAGCACGTCGATCTGGACCCGCGGGATGACGGCTATGGCTACTTTTGCTGGGACGCCTACCGCCGGGCCGTCGACGAGACCCGGGAGCGCTTTGCGGGGCGTCTCGATATTCTCCTGGGCCTGGAGATCGGCGAGCCGCACCGCTATCCGCGAGAGATGGAGCGCCTCGCCGCGCTGGGCCCGGACGTCCTCATCGGCTCGATCCACTGGCTGCCGGAGGGCTTCGTCGGCGACCGCGCCGTGTGCCGCACGATGGGCATCGGCGGCCTGTTTCGGGCCTATTACCGGGAGATGCTGGACGCCGCCCGCCACGGCGGGTTTGATGTGCTGGCGCACCTGGATTTTCCCAAGCGCTACCACGGCCGGGCGCCGGAGGACGCCGAGACCGCCGAGGCCATCGGCGCGATCCTGGCCGAAGCAGCGGCCGGCGGATTGGCCCTGGAGGTGAACACCTCACCCCTGCGCAAGGGGCGGCACGAGTGCACGCCGGATATCGACATCCTGGCGCGCTACGCCGCGACCAGCCCCACCCCCCGCGTCACGTTGGGCTCCGACGCCCACACCCCCGAGGAGGTCGGCGCCGGACTGGATCGCGCGCAGGACCTGGTCCGCCGCGCCGGCGCGGGGCCGGTCGGCATCTACCGGGCGCGGCGGTTCATCGCCCTATCGTAGACGCCTACCACGGATGGCACGGATAGACGGATGCAACGGATGGGGAGAGGAAAGGATGAAGGAGGAAGGATAAAGGATGGGGCACCCGCGGTGCCGCCGCTAGGCCTGTCCTCCGCCCGCATCTTTCCCGCACTTTATCCGTTCCATCCGCCTATCCGTGCCATCCGTGGAAGATTCCCCCAAGCGATTTGACGCCGCTGGCGGGGCCGCCTATCATATACCCCCATAGGGTATATGATCCCAGGAGGTGGAGGATGTCGATCCAGGTGGTGCCCCAGCGCTGTCCGCAGAACCATCGCTGCCCGTCGGTGCGGGTGTGCCCGGTGGGGGCGCTCGTGCAGGAGGGCCACGCGGCGCCCCAGGTAGACGAATCCAAGTGCATCGACTGCGGCCGGTGCGTGCGGTCCTGCCCGCTGGGCGCCCTACGGGAATGAGCGGGGCCGATCGCCGGCATGGCGAGGGGCCGTGACTCGCCAGTCACGGCCCCTCGTGGCGTACCGACATGGCCGGCGCTCTACTATACCTCGGCTGTGGCCGTTTCGACCCCTAGCAACGAGAGCTCCTCGGCGCGATGGCAGCTGACCCACTGCCCGGGAAGGACCTCCCGCAGGACGGGAGGCTCTTCCTTGCACACCGCCTCGGCGTACTGGCACCGCGGGTGAAAGTAACAGCCGGACGGTGGGTTGGCGGGATCAGCTACCTCCCCCTTGAGCACCAAGCGGCGCTTGCCCCCCCGAGCCACCTCGGGATTCGGCCGCGGCACGGCCGACATGAGCGCCTCGGTGTAGGGATGGCCCGGGCGCGCAAACAGCGTCTCGGTCTCGGCCATCTCGACGAGCTTGCCCACGTACATGACGGCGACGCGATCGGCAATGTGCCGCACGACGCTCAGGTCGTGGGCCACAAAGAGGTAGGTGAGGCCCAGGTTGCCCTGCAGCTCGCGCAGCAGGTTCAGGATCTGCGCCTGCACCGAGACATCCAGGGCGGAGACGGGCTC
The DNA here is from genome assembly GCA_012513725.1 of Chloroflexota bacterium. Lineage (GTDB taxonomy): Bacteria > Chloroflexota > Anaerolineae > UBA1429 > UBA1429 > JAAZBQ01. The sequence goes on along the minus strand of JAAZBQ010000180.1, from coordinate 10,201 downwards.
GTCGCAGATGACGAACTGCGGGTTGAGGGCCAGCGCCCGCGCCACGCCGATCCGCTGGCGCTGACCGCCGGAAAAGGCGTGCGGATAGCGCCGCAGGTGCTCGGAGCGCAGCCCGACGGCCGTCATGAGTTCCGCCACCCGATCCTCGAGCGCCCGGCCCTTCAGGCCGTGGTTGATCGCCAACGGCTCGCCGATGAGCTGTAGCACGGTCATGCGGGGGTTCAGCGAGGAGTAGGGGTCCTGGAAGATGATCTGCATGTGCTGGCGGACGCGCATCAGCGCCTCCTCATCCAGCTCCCGCACGTTCACCCACCCGGCGTCGGCGTCCCTGAACAGGATCTCACCGTCGGTGGGCTCGATGGCGCGCAGGATGCAGCGCCCCGTGGTGGTCTTGCCGCAGCCCGACTCCCCCACCAGCCCCAGGGTGTCCCCCTCGTCCACGTACAGGTCGACGCCGTCGACCGCCTTGACGTGGCCGACCGTCCGCTTGAGGAAGCCCCGCTTGATGGGAAAGTACTTTTTTAGCCCCGTAACCTGGATGAGCCGGCCCTCGCGATCGTCTGCCATGTACCCGTCTCCACGTCTGGTGGCGTTGTATGCGTGTCGCCGCTCAGCCTGCGTGCAGGATGCATCGCGCCCAGTGATCCGCCTCCACCTCGATCCACGGCGGCTCGCCCTCACGACACGCCGCCACCGCGTGGGCACAGCGTGGGTGGAACGGGCAGCCCGGGGGGAGGTTGTAGGGGTCGGGCACCATCCCCTGGATCGCCTCCAGCCACTCGCGGCGAGGCTCGGTGATACGCGGGATGGAGCGGAGCAAGGCGCGCGTATAGGGGTGCTCCGGTCGGGCGAACAACGTGCGGACGTCGGCCCGCTCGACCACCTTGCCGAGATACATCACCACGGCCTGATCGGCCATCTCGGCGACGACACCCAGATCGTGGGTGATGTACATGATCGCCATCCCCATGTCGGCCTGAAGGCTGCGCATGAGGTCCAGGATTTGGGACTGCGTGGTGACGTCGAGCGCCGTCGTGGGCTCGTCGGCGATCAGAAGGCTGGGGTGGCAGGCGAGCGCCATAGCGATCATGGCCCGCTGGCGCATCCCGCCGGAGAGCTCGAACGGGTACGAGTCGAGCGCCTGCGATGGCTTGGGCATCCCGACGCGCGCCAGGATGTCGGCCGCCCCCTCGCGGGCCTCTGCACGCGAGGCCCCCTGGTGCAGGCGGATCGACTCGATGATCTGGTTGCCGATGGTGTGCACGGGCGACAGGGAAATCATCGGCTCCTGGAAGACCATCGCGATCTCGTTGCCGCGGATAGTGCGGATCTCGCGCCCCCGGGGATCAAGGCTGGCAAGGTCGATGACCTCGGCCGCCGACGACGCGCCGTTTGCTCCGGCATAGCGGTGGTAGAGCAGTTCGCCCTCGACGATGCGCCCCGGCGGGGGCACGATCCGCAGGATGGATTGGGCAGTGACCGACTTGCCGCAGCCGCTCTCGCCGACGACGGCCAGGGTCTCTCCCCGGCGCAGATCGAACTCTGCGCCATCCACGGCGCGGACGACCCCCTCGTCGAGGAAGAAGAACGTCTTGAGCGCCTTGATCTCGAGCAGCATATCGTTCTGAACCATCGTGGTTGCCACCCTCTACCTGTTGCTGGTGGTGGAACGCAGGCGATCTAGAATCGTGCGTAGGGATCGGCGGCATCACGCAGGCCGTCGCCGATAAAGTTGAACATCAGCACTGCCGTGACGACAAAGGCACCCGGGATCATCTGCCACGGCCGCTGGGCGACCACGGCCAGCTGCTGCACGTCGCGAAGGAGCGAGCCCCACGACACGGCGGGCGGCTGGATTCCCAGGCCCAGGAAAGATAGGGAGGTCTCCCCGAGGATCATGCCGGGGATCGAGATCGTGACGTTCACCAGGAGGTAGCTCATAAAGTTCGGCAGCAGGTAGCGAAAGATCAGCCGCTTGGGCCTGGCTCCGTACAGCCGGGCCGCCATGATATAGTCCTCCTCACGCAGCGAGAGGAGCTTGCCGCGCACGGTGCGCGCCAGCCCGCCCCACCCCACGATGGACAGGATCAAGGTGATGGCAAAGTACGTGCGGATCACGGGCCACTGGCGCGGCACCGCTCCGGCCAGCGCCATCCACAGCGGGATTTGCGGCACCGACACCATGAAATCCACGATGCGCATGAGGATCTCGTCGATCGTGCCGCCAAAATAGCCGGCGATCCCGCCGAGGGAGATGCCGATGAGAAAGGTGAGAAAGACGCCGCCGAACCCGATAAAGAGGGAGATTCGGGAGCCATACAGAGTGCGGGAAAAGACGTCGCGCCCCAGTTGATCGGAGCCAAAGAGAAAGAGGGGCGGCCCGTCGGCCGGGGTGCCCAGCAGGCGCAGGCGCATCGGCAGCATGCCGAGCACCTTGTACGGCTGACCCTGGACCAAGAACAGGACCGGATAGGTCTCCGTCTTGTCCTCGACATAGGTGACGCGCACAGTCTCCAGGTCGAGCGTGCGCTTGCGGGCATAGATAAAGGGCCGCTGCAGTGCACCGTTCTCGTCCATCAGGCGGATGCGTGTGGGTGGGGCGTCCTCGCTCCCCGGGAACCGCTCGGTGGCCCCGTAAGGGGCGAACACATCGGCAAAGATGGCGAGCACATACATGATGCCGAGGACGACCATGGCAAACTGTGCGGCCTTGTGCTTGCGGAACTGCCACCACATCAGCTTCCAGGGCGGCGCCATGTACAGGTGCTCGGCACCTGCCGCGGCATCGGGCGCGGGGGGATGACTGGTCGCTGCCGTGCTGGTATCTGCCATCGTGCTAGTCCCCCGCCCCAAGACGAATGCGCGGATCCAGCCAGGCCAGGAGGATGTCCGAGATGAGCGTGCCAGCGACCGTCAGGACGCTCAGCACGAGCACGATGCTCCCGGCGAGGTACATGTCCTGCGAGAGCGTGGCCCGCATCAGCACGGGCGCCACGGTCTGTAGGTTCAGCACGATGCCGACGAGCACACCACCGTTGATCAGGGAGGGAAGCAGCCAGCCGATGGTGCTGAACACGGGGTTCATGGCGATGCGCACCGGATACTTGAACAGGAGCCGGGCTTCGGAGAGCCCCTTGGCGCGCGCCGTCGTCACATAGGCCCGGCGCAGCTCGTCGAGGAGCGTGGCGCGGAGCGTGCGGATCAGCCCCGCGGTGCCCGCCATGCCGACCACGACGATGGGCAGCCAGGCGTGCTTGAGGAGATCGATCAGCTTGGCGAACGACCAGGCGGCGTCGCGGTACTCTAGGGAAAAGAGGCTGGTGACCATGCTGCCCGTCGCAAGGTATGCCAGCCACGAGACGACCAGGGCCAGAAAGAACGAGGGCACAGCCAGGCCCATAAAACCTACCAGGGTCGCCACATAATCAAATACAGAGTATTGGTATACGGCCGAGAGCACGGCTATGGGAATCGCGATGATGTACACGACGACCAGGCTGGCGAACGAGATCACGAGCGTCATGGGCAGCCGCTCGGCGACCACCTCGCGCACCGGTTGTTGCCAGTAGAACGAGCGTCCAAAGTCGCCGCGGAAGATCCCCCGCATCCAGATCAGGTACTGTTTGTAGATCGGCTGGTCCAGGCCGTACTGCATCCGCAGGCGGTCGATCTCGTCCTGGCGGACCTGCTGGCCGGTGGCTTCGAGCGCCTGGATATAGATCGTCAGATAGTCACCGGGCGGTAGCTGGATGATGATGAACGTGACGATGGACAGGAGAACCAGGAGCGGGATGGTGATGGCGATACGACGAGCCATAAAGGCGAGCATCGAGATGACTCTCCCTTCTGCCGATCTACGGCACGACGGAAGGCGGCGTCTTGGGCCGCGCCGCGCGGCCGGCGTCGAGAACATGACGGCGCGGGCGGGGGCTCAGGCGCCGCCCCGCGCGGGGCAGCGCCTGAGCGCGACTCACGGGCAGGGTCCCTGTAGATCTACGTGTGCTTGAAAAACACCTGCTCAAGACTGAACCACACGGCCGAGGAACGGCCGGCGTGGGCGATGTTCCCGGCGTTCTTGGGCACCAGGCACGGGTCGACGACGTCGCGGGCCAGCGGCAGGACGGGGACGTACTCCTTGTACCACTCGGTGAACCGGGCCAACGCGTCCTCTGCAACAGAAGTGCGCGGATCGCTGACCATGATCTCCTTGTGGAGCCCATACAGTTCCTTCATCCAGTCGGGCGGCTCCTCGCCCTCCTTTCCATCGGTCTCCATCCAGCGCTGCCACAACTGGGCCCAGAGGATGCGCTGGTTCGGCATAAAGTCATCCTTCAGGAAGGGCCAGTTGCAGTCATCGCACCAGTCGATGGAGGCGTACAGCTCGTTCGCGTCGCGGATCTGGTTCCAGAGGGCGGCCTCCATCATCTTGAGCGGGGTGTAGATCCCCACCTCCTCAAGGTGCGCCTTGATGACCTCGGAGGGCTTGACGTAGAGGGGATCCAGCCGCACGTCCATGCGGAACTCGAACCGCGTGCCGTCGGGGTTGAGCCGCCAGCCGTCGGCGTCGCGCTGGTCGAGGCCGGCTTGATCCAGGAGAGCGTTCGCCTGGTCCCTGTCGTTCACGTCAGGGAGCCATGGGCAGGCGGTGCCCAGGCCGAGGTACAGAGAGTCGATGATCTCCTGGTAGTCGATGGCGGCGTTCACCGCCTGGCGGAACTCTTTCTGCCAAACGGCCTGGCACCAGTTCTCGTCGACGGTGTTCATGTTAAAGTACAGCGCTACGGGGGCGTTGTGGTACACCATGTCGAGGACGACCTTGTAGTCGTTCTCCGCCTCGTGCTCCTTGTAGAGAGCGACGTCCGTGTGCCGCAGCCGCTCGCGAACAAAGTTCACTTCGCCGGCTACGATGGTCATCGGAATCGACTCGAGGTCCGAGACGACGACGCCCTCGACCCGCTCGACGTAGGGGAGCTGGTTGCCCTCGGTATCCACCTTGAAATAGTAGGGGTTGCGCTCCATGATGATGAGTTCCGGCGGGGACTCTTTGACGATCCACGGGCGCAGGACGGGCAGGCGCCCCTCCTCCACCATGTGCCAGCAGTCCATGCCGCCCCAGTTGCCACCCTCATCCTGGAAAAGGCGCGCCCACTCCCCGGCGCCCAACCCGGCGGCCACCGCCTTGGCCTCGAGATCTGCCTTGTCCGCGTATTTGATGTGGAACTGCTGGAGGTAGTGCTTGGGCCGGATGAACGTCGAGTAGGCTGCCCACAGGTTCCCCATGCCCAGGCGGGCGAGGAATCGCGAGCCGTTGGGCTCGTTAAAGGTGTAGCGCCACGTAAAGTCGTCCACCACCTCAAGCCCCATGGGCTCGCCGTTCGGGGCAGCGCCGTCTTTCAGGTCGGAAGCCAGCACCGGCGTCAGGTCCTCGTTCAGCAGAACATCCTCGTAGGTGAACAGGATGTCCTCGGTGGTGACGGGCACTCCGTCCGACCACTTGAGGCCCTTGCGCAGCGTGAACTCGTAAACCGTGCAGTCCTCGTTCACGCTCCACGACGAGACCAGGTTGCCGGTGATGGGCCCAGTGTGGTGCGGTGGGCAGTTCAGGATGTGCTCCTGGGAGTGCTGGCAGGGGTACGACCAGACCGGATCGTTCCCGACAGAGCGCAGCACCTCCCCCTCGCGGCTGTACTCCCCGACCTCCCAGTCCAGGTGCTCATCGACGACCAGCACGCCGGGGCCGACCACAAAGGGCTCGGCGGGCAACCGCTCCTCGACGGGCGGCAGCTGGCCCTCGGCGACGAGTGCGGCGAGGGAGGGGGCTTCGCTGTACTTGCCGATGGGCCCGGCTGGCCCCGCCGGGGCGGCAGCCGGCTCGGACGTGGGCTCCCCGGCGACCTCGACGGGAGCGGGGGCCGACGGGGCGGCACACGCTGCGGCGATGCTTCCCACTCCGATCAGCGCAGATACACGGAGAAACTCGCGGCGAGTGATCTGGTTCATGACGCTCCTTTGCGGGTGACCACAGATGGAAGGCCCAGTGCAGCAATCGTCTGTCGCGGCCATCCGGTGCAGGGCTCACCTCCTTTGGCACGGAGCCGCGAGCCGCCCCGGCGTTCGGCCCGGGGATGCCCGAACCGGAGGCATACTGCCTCACCGGCGCAGCGGATGAACGCGAGATGCCAGTGGCCAAGGCCACCGGCACAGCGACGCGTCCAATCAGCCCATGTATCAGTAGGGGCTATCGGAGACACGCTATCTGTGGGGTACACCAACAACGAGGCACGGCACTGCAGAGCCGTCACGCCCCGGGATGTCACCGGGTCGCTCGGCGCCTATCGAGGACAACGAGAGGAGTACTACCCACCGCACAGTCACTATCACCTATCGGTGGGATCCGTCTTGCACAGTGAGTATAGGGCATCGCGAGTTGAGTGTCAACAGAGCATGCGGTGCGGTCGGGGCACGGCAAGGACTGCGGCCGTGGCCGCAGCCCTTGCCCATTAGCACTCGTCCTTGTGGGGCAGGAGTCCGCTACCTGCCGCGGGCCATGGAGCGCCCGCTGCTGCGGACAAACCCCTCGCGCACCGCGTCCATATAGTCGTTCCAGGTGCCGGGGTTGCGCGACTCCCAGCTCTTCTGCGCCTCGGGCATCACGTCATCCCAGCCCTTGTTGCGGAAGCGGCTGGACCGCGCCAGTTCTGCACCGTAGCGGTAGGCCGGCAGGTAGTGGTCAAAGTCGTAGCCGCGACCGGCGAACGATGTCTGGTAGTGCTGCCGGAAGGGAGTCTCGTCGATGTCCGTGCCGCGGGCGGTCGTGCCGGTCGTCCGCGCGGTGCCGGTCGTGCCGAGGTCTTCGATCTCGGCCTCCGTGCGACGCTCGGTATCGCGGATCGTCTCGACGTGCTCGGTCGTCTCCTTGCCGATGTCGATCTCCTCGGTGACCCGCGCCTCCTTGGACACTACGGGCTCCTCGCGGCTCTCCCGTAGCTCGATCTCCTCCTCGCGCAGGCCCTCTTCGAGGTCTTTCTTGCTAGCGGGGCGATCCACCGGGCGCCGCTCGACGTGCACCTGCTCCTCGCGGAGGCGGATGTCCTCCTCCACGGGCTCTTCTACCACGTGGGTGCGCACGCGGACGCCACCGGTCTCTTCCCGCCGCTTGCCGATCTTGACGTCCTCTTCGACCAGTTCGATGTGGCCCTCCCGGTCGCGCTCAGAGGTCGGCTTGTCATGCCTGGTCGTGGTCTCGGTGGTGGGGCCAAAGATGGCTGAGGGTTCCCAGCCCTCGTGGCGCCAGGACTCGCTGCGCTCGCTGATGTCGATGGCCTTGCCCCCCTCCATGATCTTGGAGGCGTTCGCGGCATTGTCATCGGGCACCACCAGGGCCACGACGGTTCCTCCCCGGCGGATCCCCTCCACATACGCCGACGCCTCGTCGCGCGGTACGCCCATGCGCGTCAACGACGCGGCCGTCTCGCTGGCCCCAGAGGGGGTCCTGGAGGCGCCGCCCACGCCGGCGACCATCGCGCGGTCGCCCTCGTGTTGGGTCATAAAGTGGATGCCATCCCGGCTAAAGCCGGCGCTTACCAGCTTGTCGACCACCTCGCGCGCATCGTCTACGTCCTCGTAAAAGCCAATGACTGCCTTGGACATCTTTCTGCTCCTCCAACTCGGCGATCCGCAACCATCGCGGATCCTACTCCCACCCTAGTACTGCCCCTCGGGCGACGGCCCTTTGCCAGGGGAGTCCAGTGTGTCGCGCTCGATGTCGACCTCCTCACTGCGCAGGGTAACATCCTCCTGATGGGGCTCCCGGATGCGGTGCTTGGTGACCCGCAACTCTTCCCGGAGCACCAGTCGCTTGCGCACTTCGAGGACCTCTTCAACGATGGGAATGACGAGGGTATCGCCCTCATAGTGGCTCTCGACGGGCCCCTCTACCGGCCGGTTCACGACCACTCGCTCGATCTCGACCTCTTCGCGCAGGATGGGCTCGTCGACCGTTTCCGTGTGCTCGCGGATGGTTTTGCGGATGCGCACCCGGCCCACGTCGCGGCGCTCTCGGGTGACCCGCAATTCTTCTTGCACCACGGGGATGGTCTCCCGTGCCGTGCCGCTCTCGGCCGATTGCTCCACGAGCGCAGAGAACTCGAGCGCAGCGTGGTAGCGGCCGTCCTCGCCGAGCGTCAGCATGTCGGCCGGCACGAGGATGCGCCGGCCGTCGGGCGCCTCGATGAGGAACCGCTCCACGCCGCCGGTCTCCGCCTGCCGTTCGATCACCCGGGCCACGGCGCCTCGCGAGTCGACGACGAGCGAACTGCCTTCCTGCATACCTTTTCACCTCCCTCGGGTCGCCACGCGCGGCGCCGCGCGTCGGACGCAGGCAATGTGCCGGCGACGGCGGGTAGGCACGGAGGCACAGGGGCAGGCAGAAGACAGGTAGGCACCATCCGGCCGATGCCGGCCGCGCAGTGCACGGAGACGAATACCGGACGTGAGAGATCGAGGTTGAGCCGAAGCGACGAGGGGAGCAGACAGAGGCTGCGATGCCTGGCGCAGTGCGTCCCAGGACGCGGACCGTCCTCGGGCGATGCTACAAGGCGTCTGGGCGGCGGGCCGCACCATGCGGCCGCCTCCACCGTTTATAGTCTAGCATAGGATGATCGAGAATGCAACGGCAACGACGCGCGAACGGAAGGATGCGCGCACGCTGCGAACCGTGACGAACTTTTGACCCGGCTGTAACCCCCGTTTGACCTCGGTGTGCGACAATAGCACTGGATGCTTTCAGTGGCGCGCAACCCAACAACCCACGCGCACGGGGGAGATATGCAGAGTTCGGCAACACCCTTTACCGCCTCGTTCCGCCGATACGCCGCGCGACTGGCCCTGGCGACGGTTCTCCTGTGCGCCGCTTGTGGGGCGTTCGGCGCCCCGGTCGCGGCCCAGGCGCCCGCGGGCCGTCTGGGCCTGAGCGTGGCCTGCCCCGCTGGCCCGCTGCAAATGGGCAGCAGCCTGGCGTGCACCGTGTCGGTGGCCAACACCGGCGACGCCCCGCTGACGAACGTCACCGTGCGCGACGCCACACTGGGCCTCTCGGAGCAGATCGGCTCGCTGGCGCCGGGGGCCTCGGCCCAGTTCACCGGCAGCCGTTGGATCGGCGATGCGGACGTGCCCACCGACCTGGCCCCCGACGCCACCTCCTTTGCCATCTCGGGGAGCGTGGAGGCCGACAGCGATCAGACCGAGCCGCAGTCCGCCTCCTGGAGCGTCGAGGTCGAGTACTGGTTCAACGCCTCTCGCGCCGCGGTGGGCGTGCAGGTCTCCGGACCGGCCGCGGCCGCGATCGGGCAGGTGGTTACCTTTCGGGTGACCGTCTCCAACGTCGGCGACGTGCCGCTAGCCAACGTGCGGGTGGAGGCCGAGCGGCTGGGCCTCAGCGAGACGATCGGCACCCTGGAGCGCGGGGCGTCGCGAGAGTTCGGCGCCGACTATGGCCCGCTGACGAGCGATGACCTGCCCGGGCCGCTGGCCGTTGGCGCCGCGGCCTGGAGCGACCGCGCGCCGCGGGTCGAATCGCGCTGCGAGACCGCCATCGAGCCGGACGGCGGCCCGGCGCCGATCGTTTCGGACGGACGCGCCGACGTCTCGGTGGTGGTGCGCGGCATCGGCGCGGGCAGCGGGGTGCGCGCCTGGGTGGGGGGCACGCTGCAGGAGGTGCTCCACACGGCGCCGAACGCCCGGGGCGAGGCCCAGGCCACCTGGACGTTCTACCCCCCCACGGGCGAGGCGTGGACCATCACCGTGGCCGCAGACCTGCCCGCCGGGGCGGATCCCGGCCGCTGGGACGTGCGGGCCCCAGAGGGCGACACCGTCACCGTCTCGTGCGGCGACCGGCGCACCGTGTACCTGGACGTCGTGCCGCGCCCGGAAGCCCCCGCCCCCGAGGCGGGCATGCCGGCCGGACCGGCCGGTCCAGCGCCGCTCCTGCCGATGCCGGCCGGCGACGTGGCGACCCTGCCCCCCGCGCCGCTCCTGCCCCAGACCGGCGCGTGGGATGCGGCGCCCCCCGCGCTCCGGGCGCCGCTGGCCGCCGTGCTCGGTGCAGTAGGGGCGCTGGCGTGCGCCGCCTGGAGCGTGCGCCGCTGCATCCGCTAGCACGCGTGCGGCGCTTGGCACGGACGGCTGGCGGGCTACAATAGGG
>JAAZBQ010000973.1 GCA_012513725.1 Chloroflexota bacterium | reverse complement strand
CCATCACCCCCGGAGCTACAGACTCTAGCAGGCTCTGCTCCGCGCAGGCCTCGCACAGGAGCGGATCCCCTGCCCGGGCGGCCAGGGACTCGGCGGTGGGCGCTTTCACCGGAGCACCGCACCGGGCGCAGCGCGCGCTCGGGCCCGATGCGGCGGTGGTTTTCCGCCCTCGCAGGGTGGACCCACCGGTGCCCCCCTTGCGGCGTCGCCCCCGCCCCTTGCGCTTGCGGCTGGTTGCAGGGCGCGATGCCCCCGTTCCCTCCTCCGACAGCGGCGGCCACGGCACGGGCCAGCGCTCCGCCCACTTGGGGTCGCTGGCCAGATCCTGGGGGTAGCCGTGCCCTCCGAGATAGCCGGCCATGATGGTCAGCAGGATGGTCCCCGTGAGATCCCCCACTCCGCGGGGGATCAGCACCTGCACGGCGCAGTCACCAGCCAGGAGCGTCTCTACCTCGTAGTAGATGATCGTGGGGGGCGTGTCCCTCGGCGGCTGCCCATCCTGCTCCTCGCAGAACAGCACGTACATCCGGCAGCGCGTAGGCTCGCGCTGCGCATAGCGTCGGAGGACCCGGATCCTGCTGCGCTCCTGCGCCCTCTGGCGCACCTCGGCCTCCACGTTCTCGTCCAAGGGCACCCCCTTCGCCGCACACGCCTCGCACAGCGGCACCTCGAAGCTGGCGCCGTTCAGGATGACGACGCGGTTTGCGCGAATGGGCGCGCCGCAGTCTACGCACCTGGTCGCCTGGTCCTGTTTCCTGATCGCGCGACTCGTTGCCATGTAAACCTCCCATACACACCTTGTCCCTGGAATCCACACCACCACGCTGCTCCTCCCGCCGCCCCGGGCGCGGCGAGGGGTTCCCGCATCACGCCATCGCCGTACCTCCTTCGCCTCCACCGCCGGCGCCTGTGGGGGCCTCGGGGGTGGGGCTGACTCGCTGGGCCGCGTCCTCACCTGCCGCTCTATCCGTCCCGTCGCGGGAGGAGGAGCGCCGGAGCTCCGCGCGCAGCATCTCCAGGGCCTGCCCCGCCACCTCCAGCAGCTCGCCCTGCATGCGGGCCAGCACCTCCTGGAGGGACAGCCGCACCGCCCGGTGGACATCCGCCCGGTTCCGCCAGCCGTACACCGTCTGGGGGTGAAGCCCCACCGCTCGGGCCGCCTCCGCGTCGTTCTTGGCCTCCGGGCGGGCGATCACGAACTGCACCTGGCGAACCGACAGGCGGTCCAACGCCTCCCGCAAGTCCCCTGTCTCGTCGTCCATCTTCCCCTCCCCTTCTCGCCATCGCGGCCGGTCGGATCCTCCGGCCCCCTCCGCGCTCACGCGTCCCCGCCCCCATCCGCCGGCGAGGTGGGCTGTGCCATTGTGCCATTAGGGCCATTCATCCGGAGAGACACCCCCTCCGGGACGGGCAGCCCGTAGGCCCTCAGGAGCCTAGCGAGGTCCCCCCAGCCGATGGCCCAGCGGCGTCCCCCCTTCCCCCCGGGACGGGAGACCCTCTTCAGCCGCAGGCTGGACAGCTTGTGCCCCACCCGGCGGACCCGGCCATCCCGGTCCGGCATCCAGCCCAGGTCCTGCTCGTCTTCCCGGGCCAGGGCCTCCACCGCATCCGTCACCTGGGAGGTCGTCACCACGCACTCCCCCTCGTCCCCCGCGGCACAGCGGCCCAGGGCCCGGATCACCAGCACGGTGAGGTCGTCGGTCTGCACGTCCTCCCGGCTCCCGTCGTACTCTCGGGAAAGCGCCTCCAT
>JAAZBQ010000972.1 GCA_012513725.1 Chloroflexota bacterium | reverse complement strand
CGGGCGCACGTCCCGGAACCCCGCCTCCCCCAGACGCTGCACGACCCCGCGGGTCACCGAGCGTCCCGACTTGCTGTCCGGGTCGCCCACGTAATGGAACAGTCTCCCCCCGCGGCGCAGCACCCGGCACAGCCGCCGGTACATCTCCCCGGAGTACAGGTCGCCGGTGAGGCGCATCGCCGGGGGATCGTGGAGGATGGCGTCGAACTGCCCCTCACCAAACCGCGCCACCTCCTCGAAGGAGTCGCCCACCACCTGACGGATGTTCTCCCGCGACCACAAGCCCTCAGACCACGGATTCTGCCGGGCCACCTCGAGCACGGCAGGGTCGATCTCGATGGTGATCACCTGACTCGCCGTGCGAGCCGCCTCGATTGCCGTGTAGCCCAGGCCCGTGGAGGTGTCTAGCACTCGGCCGCGCAGCGCCCCGATGGCCCGCATCTTGTTCCTGGTGTCCTCCAGGGGATCCACGTCCTTGATGCGGTGCATGGGGATCCCGGCGAGCACCAGCGTGGGCGCCCGCGACGTGGGCATCAAAGAAGCCAGGCGCCCGGTGACCTCGGAAAAGGCGCGGATCGGCGTCGCCTCTCCGTCGTGGATGGCAAAGCAGTTCTGCGCCACGTCGTTGATCTCGGCAATCGTCTCCCAGGTGAGCGTGGACCCATCGGGCAGGGCGACCCCGGCGTCGGTGAGTTGCAGGCGGACAGACATCCGTCCGAGGTCGACGGACGTCTCTGCCTCCCCTTCCCCCGCCCTGCGAGCGGCGAGAAGGGGCTCGGTCTGATAGTGAGACAGCACAAAGGTCCGGTGCATGGGCGCTCCTGTCGGCAGGCGGCGGTGCGTCCAGTATAGGCTGGCCGGCGCGCTTTTGCGAGAAGCCAGACCGGCGCCCCCTCGCGGATGCTGCCGCGTTGGCCTGCAAACCCAAGGCGGGTATAATGGTCTCGTGGTTCCTTTTCCCCGGCAGGAGGCTGATGGTGCGCTCGCCGGGCATCCCCCGCCAGATGGGCGAGGCTAATCGTGGGGTGTCGATTTGAGCGTTACGTCAAGAACTGCCCGGGCGTCGGTTGCGCTGCGCAACACGCTGCTGGGAGACGCGGACGCCCGCTCGGTGCGGGCCGACGTGATGCGCCTGGCCTTGCCATCCATCGGCGAGCAGCTTCTGAACATGACCGTGCAGATGGTGGACACCTATCTGATGGGCCACATCGGCGCGGCTCAGCTAACGGCTGTCGGCCTTTCCAACAACATGGTGATGCTGGCCCAGACCTTTATCATGGCCTTGGGCACCGGTGCCACTGCGGTGGTCGCCAGGCTGATCGGCTCCCGAGAGCCGGAGGCCGCATCGCAGGTCATGCAGCAATCCCTGCTCGTGGGCGTGACGATTGGGACCGTGCTCACCGTGATGATGAGCATCTTTGCGTCCCGGGCCATCGGTTTCTACGGCCCCGAGCCGGACGTCGCCGCGATCGGTAGCTCCTACCTCCGCATCGTGTCATTCTCCTTTGTCATGCAGGGGGTGCTGTGGGTGGGTAACGCGGCGCTCCGCGGGGCGGGCGACACACGGACGCCACTCTACATGATGCTCGGGGTGAACGCGCTGAACATCCTCACCTCCGTCTCCCTGCTCTATGGCCTCGGACCTCTTCCTGGGATCGGGGTATATGGACCGGCTGTGGGCACGGCCGTCTCCATGAGCGTCGGCGGATTGGTGATCCTACTGCTCCTTGCCAAGGGGCGTGGTAACCTGCGCTTGATGCGCGACGGGTGGCTGCCCGATCGGAATGTCATCATGCGGGTGATGAACGTCGGCCTGCCGGCCGGCGGCGAACAGCTGGCCCTGCGTCTCGGCATGACCATCTTCCAGCGGCTGGTGGCGGGGCTGGGCACCGTCGCCTTTGCTGCGCACTCGGTGGCGCTCACCGGGATGTCGATGTCGTTCATGCCCGGCTTTGGCTTTTCGGTGGCCGCCACCACGTTGGTGGGACAGTCCCTCGGGGCGCGCGATTCGCAGCGGGCGCGGCAATCGGTGCGCGAAGCGCTCCGCGTGTCCGCCTGGGCCATGGGCGCCGCGGGCCTGCTGCTCGTGGTGTTCTCGGGGCAGGTCATGTCGATCTTTGTGGACGATCCCGAGGTGATCGCCCTGGGCGTTGCGCCCCTGCAGGTGCTGGGAATGATCCAGCCGCTCTCGGCCGCAACGATGGTGTACTCGGGCGCCCTGCGCGGGGCGGGCGACACGCGCTGGACCCTGTTGATTACGGCTCTTTCGGTGTGGGCGCTCCGCATACCTCTCACGTCGGCGCTCATCGTGCCCTTGGGCCTGGTAGGGGCTTGGCTTGGCATGGCCATCGACAACGTGATGCGCGCGGTGCTGTTCTGGCTGCGCTATCGCACCGGACGCTGGGCAGAGGTCAAGGTCTAGCTGGCCGTCGGCGACACTGGGGATCTGGAAGTGATGGGAGGATGCACCGTGGAACGCCGTGAGCTGCGACGCCTAGTGGACCAGTCCGCCGACCGCATCACCGGCTTTGCCCGGCGGCTGGTGCAGACCCCCTCACTCTCCGGAGAAGAGGGCGCCGTCGCCACGCTGGTGTCCGACGAGATGCGCTCCCTGCGCTACGACGACGTCCAGGTCGACCCGCTCGGCAACGTCGTCGGGCGCATCGGTGGCGGGGGCGGCCACACGACCATGCTCCACGCCCACATGGACATCGTGGCCCCGGGCGACGCCTCCCGCTGGCAGCACCCGCCGTACGGGGGCGAGATTGTGGACGGCTACTTGTGGGGGCGCGGAGCCAGCGACACCAAGGGGTCGCTGGCCGCACAGGTCTACGCGGCCGGCCTTCTCCGCGAGGCGCACATCACACCCCCGGGAGACGTCTACCAGGCCGCGGTGGTCTGCGAGGAGACGGGCGGCCTGGGCACCCGCCACCTGGTGACCTACCTCCTCCCCGATGTGGCCATTATCGGGGAGCCTTCGGCCAACACCCTGCGGCGCGGCCACCGGGGCCGGTTCGAGTTCGTCATCACCCTGCACGGCGTGCCCGCCCATGCCAGCGCCCCGGCGCGGGGCATCAACCCCCACTTTTCCATGGGACGATTCCTCCTCGCGCTCCGTGACGCCCCCCTCGTGCACGACGCGGTCTTCGGTGGGAGCAGTGTGGCGCCCACACTGATGTACGTCGACGGCCAGAACTCGAACGTCATCCCCGGCCGGCTGACGGTGCACCTGGACTGGCGCGCTTCGCCGGCCGATAGCGAGGGGCAGGCGCGGGCGCTCCTGGAGGGCCTCCTCGCCGACACGCTGGAGGAGGGAGTCCGCGCCGAGGTCGATGTACGCACCCGGCCCGTTCGTACCTACACCGGTGTCGAGCGTGAGGTGCGGTTCGTGCTGACGGGCTATGTGCTGGAGGATGCCGATTCCCGCCTCGTGGCAGCCCGAGAGAGCCTCGTTCGGGCGCTGGGCCGCCCGGTGGAAGTGGGGGTGTGGACGTTCTGCACCGATGGAGGCCATCTCGCCGCGGCGGGCGTGCCCTGCATCGGGTTTGG